>JAGPKZ010000094.1 GCA_018053665.1 Prevotella sp. | reverse complement strand
TATCATTTGGCATTATATCGTAAGCACGGCTTCTTTAATTATCGTGATGTGAAAACTGGTGAAGTTTTTGAGGCAGCGATAATAGAAGTTGGAGATGACGGAACTTTGGTTGTGAGAGACAGAAATGGAGTTATCAGTGAATACCGTTTTAAGGAGATTGAAACTATGTTGTAAACAAGTATATAAAAGAAAATAAATAATATATTATGGCAAGATTTAAGAGAATTCTACTTAAACTGAGTGGTGAGAGTCTTATGGGCAAACAGGGATTCGGTATTGATCCTGATCGTCTTTCAGACTATGCCAAGCAAATTAAGGAAGCGCACGATATGGGTGTGCAGATTGGAATTGTTATCGGCGGAGGAAACATCTTCCGTGGATTGAGTGGTAGTCAGAAAGGCTTCGACCGTGTTAAGGGAGACCAAATGGGAATGTGCGCTACCGTAATAAACTCTTTGGCACTTAGCAGTGCCTTGGGTGCGATAGATGTAAAGACAAAAGTACTTACTGCAATTCGCATGGAACCTATTGGCGAGTTCTATAGCAAATGGAAAGCAATAGATGCTATGGAAGCCGGATATGTTTGTATATTCTCTGCAGGTACTGGCAGCCCTTATTTCACTACCGATACAGGTAGTTCTTTGCGTGGTATTGAGATTGAGGCAGACGTAATGCTTAAAGGTACACGTGTTGACGGTATTTATACAGCCGATCCAGAGAAAGACCCTACAGCGACAAAGTTCAGCGATATTACTTATGATGATATCTACACTCGTGGACTTAAAGTTATGGACCTTACTGCAACAACAATGTGCAAGGAAAATAATCTTCCTATCTATGTCTTCAACATGGATGTTGTTGGTAACCTAAAGAAGGTTCTCGATGGTGAGGAGATTGGTACGTTGGTACACAATTAAGGACTTTCACAAAAAAGCATATATGAAAAATGCGGAGAATATATTATTCTCCGCATTTTTTTATATTAAAAATATTCTATTTTTCTTCTTCTGTATAATCAACATATTCGCCTTCATCCTTGGTGAATATCTTCTTCTTTGCATCTTCCGGATTGCGCGTGTCAATCACTTTCTCATCGTCGCTGTAAGAGCTGCTTTTGCGATGTTGTCCTTCTTTGTTCCCATTTTGGTTGTTGAATTGATTCATGCCTTTTCTGAAAAAAGTCAGTATGCGGAAAGCAAAAATCAAAATAAAGAGGAACAGTGCTATAAAAAGCAGTGATATAAACTTAAAAATAAACATACGTTATTTCTCCTTATTATTTAAATATAGTACTACTGAAATGATGAAATATAATGAAATGATTATCCACCATGCTTCCAATATTCCAAAAGCAATTACGCAGAATACCGATAAAGCCATAAAGCAATACTTAACCTTATTGCCCTTCCATCCCCATTGCTTGAATTTAAGCGCAAACATAGGAAGTTCTGATATCAGTAGATAGCAACTTACTAAAACCAATATGATGACAATCAATACCGACCAACTATTTCCTTCTAGCCATGCAGGATTAGCTACTACAAGTGAGCCCCAAAACAAAGCATTAGCAGGGGTAGGGAGTCCGATAAATGATGTAGTCTGTCGCTCGTCAAGATTAAATTTTGCAAGACGTAGCGCAGAGAATGCAGCCATAACGAATGCTATATAAGGAATAAATTGGCGTAAAGGTTCCATAAAAGTAGGATATTCCAAAACACCAAGTTCGGCAAATACAATTGTTGCTGGCGCTACACCAAATGTCACATCATCGGCAAGTGAATCAAGTTCCTTGCCAATAGGTGAAGATACATGCAGTAAGCGTGCGCTCATTCCATCAAAAAAATCAAATACGGCACCTATGATAATCCATATAAGAGCCATTTGGGGATTTCCGCTGAAAGCATAAGTTGTAGCAATGCAGCCTGAAATAAGATTACAGCATGTGATGCTGTTAGGAATGTGTTTCTTGAAGTTCATTTTTCTTTCAACCTTTTAACTTTGCGATAACGGTCTGGTCACCAGTAGTGGCTTGTCCCATCTTTACGCAAACTTCAGTGCCGATAGGTAAGTATACATCAACACGACTGCCAAGTTTGATGAATCCTAAATGCTCGTCAATATAGCAGTCTTCACCTTCTTTTGCATATGTTATAATACGGCGTGCCATAGCTCCGGCAATCTGACGGCACAACACTTCCTGTCCGTCAGGAGTTTCGATCATAATGTCGGCATGTTCGTTCTCTTCACTGGCTTTAGGAAGCCATGCTTTATGGTAGTTTCCGTCCTTGTGTTTTGTAAATTTAACTTTACCGTCAACAGGAAACCAGTTGGCATGAACATTGAAAAGGCTCATGAAGATGCTTATCATGAGTCTGCGATCGTGAAAATATTCATTTTCTTCAACCTCTTCTATAACCACAATCTTGCCATCTGCAGGAGCGACTACAATATTTTCTGTATCATCGTCTTCTGAAAATCTGCGAATTGGGCAGCGATAGAAGTTTAATACTATACTATATATAACACCGAAAATCACAAGGAAACTCCAAAAGAAGAGCTTGTTGTCTAAACGATTTAGCAACAAAGCAATTGCGGCCAATATAATAATGCCGTAGAGTAGTGTATCTGTACCCTCACGGTGAATGCGTATTTTCTTAAATTTCTTAATTCTTTTTATCATAGGTAAATTAGGATAGTACTAATTGAATGCAAAGATAATTATTTTTTATCGTTTCCGCAAATATAAGAATAAAAAACGACTTTTTATTTTGTGTTTTGCTCTATTTGCAGTAACTTAGCAACTCAAAACGAAAAATATTATATGGAAGACTTCATCCACTTACACGTACATACTAATTATTCTATTCTTGACGGTCAGTCTAAGATACCCAAACTTGTAGACAAGGCTATCAAAGACGGCATGAAGGGAATGGCAATCACCGATCACGGTGTGATGTTCGGCATCAAAGAGTTATCTGATTATTGTGCCGGAGTCAATAAGAAACGCAAGGCAGAAGGTCTTGAGCCTTTTAAACCTATTCTTGGATGCGAGATGTATGTTGCCCACCATAGATTGGAAGATAAGGTAAAGGAAAATGGTGACAATTCTGGTTACCACCTTATTGTATTGGCAAAGAATTACAATGGTTACAAAAATCTTATAAAATTAGTCAGTAGATCTTGGGTTGATGGTTATTATTATCGACCACGTACAGATAAGTTTGAACTGGAGAAATACCATGAGGACCTTATTGTTTGTTCTGCTTGTATTGCTGGTGAAGTTCCATCAAAGGTTCTTCATGGTGATTTAAAAGGAGCGCGAGAGGCTTGCGAATGGTATCATCGTGTGTTTGGTGACGACTTTTATTTGGAGTTGCAGCGTCATGAGGTGAAAGATCCTTCATTATTGGCAAACAGAGGAGCATTTCCTCTTCAGCAGAAAGCGAATAAAGTGCTAATGGATTTTGCTAAGGAATATGGCATAAAGCTTGTTTGTACAAATGATGTCCACTTTGAGGATAAGGAAACAGCTGAAGCTCATGACCATTTGCTTTGTCTGGCAACAGGTAGGGATTTGGATGATCCAAATCGTATGAGATATAGTAAGCAGGAGTGGTTTAAGACCAAGGCTGAGATGAACGAGATATTCTCTGATGTCCCCGAAGCTATGGTCAATACCCTAGAGGTCCTTGATAAGGTTGAAATATACAGTATTGAGCATGGACCTATCATGCCATTTTTCCCGATACCAGAGGATTTTGGTACTGAAGAGGAATGGAGACATAAGATTACAGAGGAACAACTTTATAAGGAGTTTACTTCTGACGAGAACGGAGAAAATCAGTTGTCGGAAGAAGAAGGACAGAAGGTTATCGCACGATTGGGCGGATATGATAAAATATACCGTATCAAGTTTGAATCCGACTATCTAGATAAGTTGGCTTATGATGGTGCTAAGTTATTATACGGTGATCCTTTACCTGATAATGTCGTTGAGCATATCAATTTTGAGCTTCATGTCATGAAGACAATGGGTTTCCCAGGATACTTCCTCATTGTGCAGGACTTTATCAAAGCTGCACGTACAGAATTGGGCGTTATGGTAGGACCTGGACGTGGATCAGCAGCCGGATCTGTTGTTGCCTATTGCTTGGGAATAACCAAGATAGACCCATTGAAATACGACCTGCTGTTTGAACGTTTCTTAAATCCAGACCGTGTTAACCTTCCTGATATTGATACCGACTTTGATGATGACGGTCGTGGTAAGGTGCTTCGCTGGGTTATGGACAAGTATGGTCATGAAAATTGCGCGCATATTATTACCTATGCAAGTATGGCGACAAAGAACTCTATAAAGGATGTCGCACGTGTTGAAAAATTGCCGTTGGAAAAGTCTAATATGCTTTGTAAGGCTATTCCCGACCGTTTGCCAGATGGCTTGAAGATGAATCTTACAAATGCCATTAAATGTACTCCTGAATTGAGAGAGGCAGAAGTTTCGATGGATACACGTGAGCGTAACACTCTTAAATACGCCAAGATGCTAGAGGGTACAGTGCGTGGAACTGGTATTCACGCCTGTGGTTTCATCATCTGCCGTGACCCTATAAGTAACTGGGTTCCTGTTTCTACAGCCGATGACCCTGATTTCCCTGGGTTGAAAACAGCTGTAACACAATATGACGGACACGTGATTGAGTCTACTGGTCTTATCAAGATGGACTTCTTGGGCTTGAAGACTCTTTCCGAGTTGAAGGAGGCGTGTAAAGTTATCAAGAAGACAGTTGGTGATGATATAGATCTGGACAAGATTCCTATTGATGATGAATTGACATATAAACTATATCAGGAAGGACGTACTATCGGAACATTCCAGTTTGAGTCTCCGGGTATGCAGAAGTATCTACGTGAACTTCATCCTACCGTATTCGAGGACCTTATAGCCATGAATGCTCTTTATCGTCCGGGACCAATGGATTATATCCCAGACTTCATCAAGAGAAAGCATGATCCGTCTCTTGTTGCTTATGATATTCCATGTATGGAGAAGTATCTCAAAGATACTTACGGTATTACTGTATATCAGGAGCAAGTGATGCTTCTTTCTCGTCAGTTGGCTAGTTTCACTCGTGGTGAGAGCGATGCGCTGCGTAAGGCGATGGGTAAGAAGAAGAAGGCTATTGTTGATGCAATGAAGCCTAAGTTCATCAAGCAGGGACAGGAGAATGGTCATGATCCAAAGATTCTTGAAAAGATATGGACTGACTGGGAGAAGTTTGCCTCTTATGCTTTTAATAAATCTCATGCCACCTGTTATTCTTGGGTAGCTTATCAGACTGCCTATATCAAGGCTCATTATCCAGCTGAATACATGGCTGCGCTGATGACTCGTAGATTCAGTCAGATTACCGAAATCACTAAGTTGATGGAGGAGTGCCAGAATATGAAGATTGCAACTCTTGGACCAGATGTAAACGAGAGTTACTCTAAGTTTGGTGTAAATAAGAAAGGTGAAATTCGTTTCGGTCTGTCTGCCATAAAAGGAATGGGAGAGGGATCTGCTCTTGCTATCGTGAAGGAACGTGAAGATCATGGACCCTACAAGGATATATATGATTTTGCAGAGCGTGTAGATTATAGTAATGTAAACAGAAAGGCTTTTGAGTCTCTTGCGTTAAGTGGGGGCTTTGATAGTTTTGGCTTTCAGCGTGAACAGTATTTAGCAGCTAACCAAAAAAATGAGACATTCCTTGATGTGTTGGTTCGTTACGGTCAGCTGTTTCAGACAGAACAGCGTGAAGCTCAAAACTCTCTCTTTGGTGGAGAGCAAGCTGTAGAGATAGCACGTCCGCAACCAGTAGAAGCAGAAGGTTGGAGTAACATTGAAAAGCTGAATCGTGAGCGTGATCTCGTGGGAATATATATCAGTGCGCATCCGCTTGATGAATTCAGTATTATATTGAATACAATGTGCAACACCCATTGTTCAGAACTAGACAATAAGCAAGAGTTGGCAAAGAAAGAAGAAATTACCATGGGCGGTATTGTTACGGCAGTGAAATCAAAGTTTACCAAGACAGGAAAACCATGTGGCTTTGTCACGATAGAAGATTTTGAAGGCAGCGGTGAACTAGCTTTCTTTGGTGAGGACTGGGGTAAATGGCGAGGATTACTTACTGAGGGTTGCATCGTGTATATCAAAGCCAAGTGCCAGCAGAAGTATCGTGATAGTGATTATTATGATTTCCGCATTTCTGATATTCAGTATATGCAGACCGTCAAGGCTAATCGTCTAGAGAAGTTTACTATAACGATTAACAGCGATGCTATAGACGAGACGGTGGTTGCCGATATTTCTACAATGGTTGAGAAAGCTGCTGGCAAGACTCAATTATATATCCAAGTAGTGGACCAGGAACATAATGTGAGCATGATGCTGCGCTCAAACAACCGTTCAATAGAGATTAAGAAAGATTTGTTGAATTATATAGACAGTAATCCTGATATGTCATATCATGTGAACTAAAAATAGATTCTCTTTT
>JAGPKZ010000031.1:18123-22503 GCA_018053665.1 Prevotella sp. | reverse complement strand
ATCGGTGTTTCTGTATTTGAAAGATGTTCACGTCTTGAAAACTTGTATATTCCGGCATCAGCCACACAGATAGGAGTGTCTATCACGAAAGATTGTCCAAACGTCAAAATTCATATAGATGCTCATAATCCAAAATATGAGGTTATTGATGGAGAAATATGTGATAAAAAGACACATAAGTCTCTTGAGAAAAGTTACCCAATAATGAAACCCATGACTAAAACACCATTCTTAGTTGTTAATGGAGTATATAAAAGCACTTATAAAATTGTAAAAGGTAAAAGGGTTCTGGTAAAGAGTGTGAGGATAAACTAAGTCTGCTACGGCTCTTGTCGTGCAAACAATACCTATTAGTATCTATAATATGAATTATCTCATGTGAAGTCCAGAGAAATTTAGAAAAGACATAATTGGCTATCATCTTCTGATTCTAATTTAGATTAATCTATTCGATTAAACAATTTGTGTTCAATTATCAAAACCTAAACTTTTGATAACCCTTTTGTGTAAACGTTTACGTTTAAGAGTTGTTAACTAAGAGCCAGTTTGGGGCAATAATAATGTCTAAATATTTGTATATTTAAAAAATCATATTATCTTTGCATTTGCTAACTGGAGTTTGCAATCTGGTATAATAAAAACAACATGAGCAGCAGAATAGAACATTTAGGGGTGATAGATGCTATAGAAGGTAATTGCCTCCATGTAGCGATATCGCAATCATCAGCATGTGCTGAGTGCAAAGTTGCTGGACACTGTAATGCATCAGAATCCAAAGATAAAATAATTGATATTATTACAGACTCTGCAGCCGAATATAGCATAGGGGAAAGCGTCAAGGTCTCTACTACTAAAGGAGTGGGGATGATGGCTTCTATATATGCTTATGTATTGCCTCTAGTGATTATGATGACTGTGCTAATAGTTGTCAAGGCGATTACTGGAAGTGATGGTTGGGCAGCAATGTCCGCTTTGTTTTCATTGATACCATATTATGTCTGCGTATATATATTGAGAAATAAAATAAGTTCTCAAGTGTATTTTGAAATAGAGAAAACAAATTGAAAAAACAAATACAAACAAATTATGAATTTTATTTTAACTTCGGTTATAGCTCTTGGAGCAATAGCACTAATCTCTTCGGTTGTGCTATATTTTATTTCCAAGAAGTTTGCCGTTAAAGAAGATCCGCGAATTGGCAAGGTGTCAGCGTTGCTGCCTGGTGCTAATTGCGGCGGCTGTGGCTTTGCCGGATGTTCCGGTATGGCATGCGCTCTGGTAGCAGGAGCAGACAAAGGTTCCATAAAAGGACTTCGTTGTCCTGTCGGTGGGGACGATGTGATGCTAAAAATAGCCGATACATTGGGTATGGTTGCTGCGTCATCAGAACCTTTAGTGGCTGTTGTACGTTGTAATGGAACTTGTGATAATCGCCCTCGAATTGCTGAATATGATGGTTTGCATACATGTGCTGCCATAAATTCAACAAGTGCTGGTGAAACAGGATGCGGTTACGGGTGTCTCGGTTGTGGAGACTGTGTTAGCGCATGTCAGTTTGATGCAATTCACATGAATCCAGATACTGGTCTTCCAGAAGTGGATGAAGATAAGTGCACCAGTTGTGGTGCGTGCGTAAAAGCATGTCCTCGCCATATTATAGAACTTCGCAAAAAGGGACCTAAAGGTCATCGTGTTTACGTGCAATGTGTAAATAAGGATAAAGGTGCTGTTGCTAAAAAGGCATGTAGTGTTGCTTGTATAGGTTGCGGAAAATGTGAAAAGGTTTGCCAGTTTGACGCTATAAAAATAGAAAACAATCTCAGTTATATCGACTTCAACAAGTGCCGCATGTGTACAAAGTGTGTTGATGAATGTCCTACTGGCGCGATAGTAAAGATAAACTTTCCTATAAAGAAAAAAGCGGAGGTTGAAGCATGAGATTACATACATTTAAAATAGGTGGTGTACACCCTGAGGAAAACAAGATAACGGCAGATGTTAAAACAAAGAATGCGGCATTGCCTAAAGTTGCGATATTCCCGTTGGGACAACATATCGGTGCACCGGCAAAACCAGTTGTTAAGCGTGGAGACTTTGTTAAGGTCGGTACATTGATAGCAGAATCTGGTGGATTCGTAAGTGCTCCGATTTACAGTTCTGTCTCAGGAACAGTTGCTAAGATTGATACAAGTATTGATGCTACAGGTTATCGTAAACCCGTGATAATAATCAATGTAGAGGGAGACGAATGGGAAGAGAGTATTGATAGAAGTGAGAAACTTGAAACTCTTGATGAGCATTCTGAACTTACTCCTGAAAATATTATAGATATAATCAAGCGTGCTGGTATTACCGGTATGGGAGGCGCTGGTTTCCCTGCATTTATAAAGTTATGTCCTCCACCAACAGCAAAGGCAGAATGTATCATAATCAATGGGGTGGAGTGCGAACCATATATTACCGCCGACTATCGCTTGATGATGGAGCATGCAAAGGAAATCCTAGTAGGATTGGACTTACTTATGAAAGCCGCTAAAGTGAAACGTGGATATATTGGTATTGAGGAAAACAAACCCGATGCAATAAAGTTGTTTACACAGCTAACTGCTGATGACTCTCGCATAGAAATAGTACCATTGGCACAAAAATATCCACAAGGTGGTGAAAAGCAACTCGTGGATGCCGTTATAAATAGACAAGTTCCTGCGCCGCCTGCAATACCTGTGAATGTTGGAGCAATTGTTCAAAATATATGTACTGCTTATGCTGTATATCAGGCAGTTATGAAACATAAGCCTTTGTTTGAGAGATACACTACTGTAACAGGAAAGCAAGTAAAGAATCCTGGTAATTACTTAGTGAGAATTGGAACTACTTTCGGTGAACTTATATGCGCATGCGGCGGAATGCCACAAGGCGACAATAAGGTACTTGCCGGTGGTCCAATGATGGGAAAATCAGTTATGTCTTTGGATGTGCCTGTTACAAAGGGTACAAATTCAATAACAATTCTTAGTGGTGATGATGCTCGCCGCAAGGCTGTTCAACCCTGTATCCGTTGTGGAAAATGCGTTGATGCATGCCCTATGGGATTGGAACCATATCTTTTGGCTACACTCTCAGCAAACAATTTGTATGATCGTCTTGAGAATGAAGGCGTTACATCTTGTATGTCATGTGGCTCATGTCAGTTTACATGTCCTTCTCATCGCCCTATATTGGATAATATCCTACAAGGTAAGGGTGTTGTTATGGGAATGATTAAGGCTAGAAATGTTAAGAAGTAGTATTTTAAAATGAATTATCAAAAATGGGGAAATTAATAGTATCTCTTTCACCGCATGCCCATGGAAATGACAGTGTTGAGAAAAACATGTTTGGAGTTGTCATAGCACTTATTCCAGCAATACTTGTATCTTTTATTTATTTTGGACTTGGTTCTGTTGTCGTATTGCTAAGCAGTGTTGCTGCCTGCATGTTTTTTGAATGGGCTATAACAAAATATATGTTGAAGCGCGAACCTACATTGACAGACGGTTCGGCAATAGTTACAGGATTGCTTCTTGGCATGAATCTTCCTAGTAATCTGCCAGTGTGGATTATTATCATAGGTGCGCTTATGGCAATAGGTGTTGCAAAGATGACCTTTGGAGGACTTGGTAACAACCCTTTCAATCCAGCACTAGTAGGGCGTTGTATATTGCTTGTCAGCTTTCCTGCTCCGATGACGTCATGGCCAATGGCTGGTCAATTAACAAGTTATATTGATGCACAGACAGGAGCAACTCCGCTTGCAATAATGAAACAAGCTATAAAGACTGGTGATGCGTCTATTTTGGATAAGTTGCCGTCTGCCACACAGCTTCTTTTAGGTTCAAATCCTACAATGGGACTAGGTTCTATCGGTGAAGTTTGTGCTTTGGCTCTATTGCTTGGTTTGGCTTACCTGTTGTGGAAAAAGGTAATTACATGGCATATCCCGGTATCAATAATAGCAACTGTATTTATATTTAGTGGTCTGCTGCATTTGGCAAATCCTGTTTATTCCAATCCGTTGAGTGAAATCCTTAGTGGCGGGTTGATGCTCGGTGCTATATTCATGGCAACTGATTATGTAACTTCTCCAATGACCCATAAAGGTCAGTTGATTTATGGTGTAGCAATAGGATTTCTTACAGTAGTAATACGCAACTGGGGAAGTTATCCTGAAGGAATGAGCTTTGCTATACTTATAATGAACGCTTTCACACCGATAATCAATTTATCAACGAAACCAAAGCGTTTTGGAGAGGTCGTAAAGAAGTAAATAAACAAAGGTAATTAAAGTAAAAATATAAGAAGATGGAAAAATTAAAATCATCTTTACCAAATATGGTTGGC
>JAGPKZ010000031.1:0-18023 GCA_018053665.1 Prevotella sp. | reverse complement strand
AATGAGCAATTTTAAAATATTACTAAACGGACTGATCAAGGAAAATCCTACATTCATGTTGTTTCTTGGTATGTGTCCTACGTTGGCAACGACAACCAGCGCTATAAATGGACTATCCATGGGATTAGCAACAATGGCAGTGTTGATATGTACAAACTTCGTTATATCTTGTATAAAGAGCGTTACTCCAGATATGGTTAGAATACCAGTATTCATTGTTGTTATAGCTGCTTTCGTGACCATTCTTCAGATGTTTATGAGTGCCTATGCACCAGATTCAATAAACAAGGCTTTAGGTATCTATATACCGCTTATCGTAGTAAACTGTATCATCCTTGGTCGTGCAGAGAGTTTTGCCTGCAAGAATACTCCTATAGCAAGTATCTTTGACGGCATCGGTATCGGTCTTGGATTTACTTGTGGCCTTACATTGCTTGGTTGTGTAAGAGAGCTTCTTGGAGCGGGAAGTCTTTTTGGAGTGGTAGTATTGCCTGAGACTACAAACATACTCTTGTTTGTGCTTCCTCCAGGAGCATTTCTTACACTAGGTTATTTGGTTGCTATCTTCAATAAGTTGAAGAGTGAGTAAATGGATGTAACAGTTAATATTAAACACATATAAAATATAATATATGGAATACTTATTGATATTTATATCAGCGATATTCGTTAATAATATCGTGTTGTCCCAGTTCTTGGGAATATGTCCTTTTCTTGGAGTATCAAAAAAGATTGATACAGCTATTGGTATGGGCGCTGCGTTGGCTTTCGTTCTTACTCTTGCCACTATAATAACATGGCTCGTACAGAAATACGTTCTTGATGCACTCGGAATTAGTTATCTTCAGACATTAGCATTTATTCTTATCATCGCCGCACTAGTACAGATGGTGGAGATAATCTTGAAAAAAGTGTCTCCGGCATTGTATCAAGCTCTGGGAATTTTCTTACCTCTGATTACAACAAACTGCTGTGTGCTTGGTGTTGCAATCCTTGTAATTCAGAAGGATTATAATCTTATGGAGAGTATAGTTTATGCCTTCTCAACAGCCTTAGGATTCGCATTAGCTTTGGTTCTGTTTGCAGGAATACGTGAACAGCAGGAGCTTGTGAAAATTCCAAAGGGAATGCAGGGAATGAGTATCGTATTGATAACAGCTTCATTATTGGCCCTTTCTTTTATGGGTTTCAGTGGATTGGAAAGTGGACTTCGTACATTGTTTGGATTGGGATAAAGTCAATAAATGAAAAAAAAGATTCAAAGGTATTCTGTTTTAAATAAATTGTGTGTACCTTTGTGCTTCATAAACATTTAAATTCATATGAAACAGACAATACTTGTTACAGGTGGTACAGGCTTTATTGGCTCTCATACCACAGTGGAATTGATTGAAGCTGGCTATAAAGTAGTTATTGTAGACAATCTGAGTAATTCAAAGGTAGAGGTTCTTGACGGTATCGAAAAAATTACTGGTGTGCGTCCAGCATTTGAAAATGTAGATCTTCGTGATAAGGAAGCTGCAGAAAATGTATTCAAAAAACATCCTGATATTAAGGGCATTATTCATTTCGCAGCTTCAAAGGCAGTGGGTGAGAGTGTAAAGATACCTTTGGTTTATTATCGCAATAACATTGTTTCACTGGTTAATCTTTTGGAACTTATGCCGGAGTATAATGTTAAGGGAATTATTTTCTCTTCAAGTTGTACTGTTTATGGTCAGCCAAAACCAGAGAACCTTCCTGTAACTGAGGATGCGCCTCATCAGAAGGCTACTTCTCCTTATGGTAACACAAAGGAAATCAATGAGCAGATTATTTATGACTACATACATAGTGGAGCAAATATAAAAAGTATTGTACTGAGATATTTTAATCCAATCGGAGCGCATCCTACTGCACTGATCGGTGAATTGCCAAACGGTGTTCCTGCTAACCTTATTCCTTATGTAACACAGACTGCTATAGGAATCCGCAAGGAGCTAACAATATTTGGTAATGACTATGATACAGAGGATGGAACATGTATCCGTGATTATATTTACGTAGTAGATTTGGCAAAGGCACACGTAGCAGCAATGAGTCGTGTGTTGGATAAGGAAACAGATAAAATAGAATATTTCAATATCGGCACAGGTCGTGGCAATTCAACAAAGGAATTAGTTGATACTTTCGAAAAAGCAACTGGTGTAAAGGTTAATTGGAAGTTTGGACCACGCCGTGAGGGAGATATTGAAAAGATATGGGGTGACTGCAGTAAAGCCAACAAGGTGTTGGGCTGGAAAGCTGAAGCCTCACTCGCAGATGTCATGGCCAGTGCATGGAAATGGCAGCTTAAACTTCGTGAAGATGGAATAATGTAATTTAAATTTATAAATTCTGTTATCGACAATTCGAACATAAATTTTGTGTTTGTGTTGTTTGAGTCCACGATTGATATATCGTGGACTTGTTTGTTTTGTTAAAGATAATTAAATTTGTAGCTAATCACTTTGTCAGTTCTATCGATTCCAACTATTCTTGTTACCTTTGCAGTCGCTGTCACGTGATGGCAGCATTAATTCAAACCTAATTAAATATTAAATTAAAATGGCAACAAAAATCAGATTGCAGCGTGGCGGTCGTAAAGGCTATGCTTTTTATGGTATCGTAATCGCTGATGTTAGAGCACCACGTGATGGTAAATTTACTGAGAAGATTGGTACATTCAATCCAAACACCAATCCAGCTACTGTAGATTTGAATTTCGAACGCGCCCTTTATTGGGTAGAGAATGGCGCACAGCCAACAGACACAGTTCGTAACATTCTTAAAGGCGAAGGCGTTTATATGATGAAACATCTTCGTGGTGGTGTTAAGAAGGGTGCTTTTGATGAGGCTACCGCTGTGAAGAAGTTTGACGCTTGGAAAGAAAACAAGCTGAAGGGCTTTGAAACTATCAGTGAAGAGGATGCAAAGGCTAAAAAGGATGCTATTGCTGCAGCCTTAGAAGCTGAAAAGAAGGTTAATGAAGCTATCGCTAAGAAGGTGGCTGACAAGAAAGCAGCAAAAGCTCAGGCTGATGCTCCTGCAACAGAAGAGGCAACAGAGGCTCCTGCAGAGGAAGCTACTGAAGCTCCAGCTGAGGCTTAATCTTCTTAGATTAAAATCTATAATAAGGATGATTTCTTTTGAAGTCATCCTTATTTTTTTTGATTTTATCTATGTCAATTGACGCTAAAAAGTAAGTGTTATTATCATTATTATGTAGACGTATTGATGTTAAAACATAAACTTATTAATCTTTTATGTAAATATCTTCGTTTAGAAGCGATAATATGGCATAGACAATGATAAAGCTATTATATTATTTTGTGTTGTTCATTTTATCACATATTTAGGCGTTTACGATTGAAAGTTTCTTAAAATATATGTTTTTGGGAGCTTTTTTAATATTATTTAGTTGCTGATGTTAGTTACTCTAAGCGATTTATTGTAATTTTGTGGTCACTAATTTATAATCGGTTAAATATAAAATAATTATGGCTGAGACGATTGATATTCGTGAACTAAATATTATGATAGAGCAGCAGAGCGGTTTTATTACCAATCTTGTTGCTGGTATGGATAAGGTTATCGTGGGTCAGAAACATCTTGTAGACTCACTTCTTATCTCGCTTCTTAGTGATGGACATATTTTATTGGAAGGTGTTCCTGGTTTGGCAAAGACTCTTGCTATAAAGACTTTAGCCCAGCTTATTGATGCCGATTTCAGTAGAATTCAGTTTACTCCTGATCTTCTTCCTGCTGATGTCATTGGTACGCAAATATATTCACAAAAAGATGAAACTTTTCATGTAAAGAAAGGACCTGTATTTGCTAATTTCATCCTTGCTGATGAGATTAACCGTGCTCCGGCTAAGGTTCAGAGTGCTCTTCTAGAGGCTATGCAGGAACATCAGGTTACTATTGGTGACAATACATTTGCTTTACCAAAACCTTTCTTGGTAATGGCTACTCAGAATCCAATTGAACAAGAAGGCACATATCAGTTGCCTGAGGCTCAGATTGACCGATTCATGCTAAAGGTAGTTATTGATTATCCTACAATAGAAGAGGAAAAACTTATCATTCGTGAGAATATCAATGGAAGTCTACCTACAGTTACATCTGTAACTTCTGCACAGGAAATAATGAAAGCCCGTGAAGTCGTTAACAAGGTGTATCTTGACGAGAAGATTGCTCAATATATTGCTGATATCGTCTTTGCTAGTCGTTACCCTGAACGTTATGGACTTTCAGAGTTGAAGGGACTGATTACTTACGGTGGTTCTCCACGTGCAAGTATCAACTTAGCGAAGGCAAGTAGGGCTTATGCTTTTATTAAGCACCGTGGTTATGTTGTTCCAGAGGATGTACGTGCCGTAGTTCATGATGTAATGCGTCATCGTATTGGTCTTTCATACGAAGCTGAGGCTAGTAATGTTTCTTCAGAGGAAATTGTATCAAAGATTGTCAACAAGGTTGAAGTTCCGTAATTTAGACTTTGCAATCTAAAAAATAAGTACAAAGGATTTAGTTAATGGAAACATCTGAAATCATAAAGAAAGTAAGGAAGGTAGAGATAAAAACTCGCGGACTGAGTCAAAATATTTTTGCCGGTCAGTATCATTCTGCCTTCAAGGGTAGGGGTATGGCTTTCAGTGAAGTACGTGAGTATCAGTATGGCGATGATGTTCGTGATATTGATTGGAATGTAACTGCCCGTTTTCATCATCCTTACATTAAAGTGTTTGAGGAAGAAAGAGAGCTTACAGTAATGTTGCTTGTTGACGTGAGCGGTTCACTTGACTTTGGTACAGTTCACCAGACAAAACGTGATATGGTTACAGAGATTGCTGCAACGTTGGCTTTCAGTGCGATTCAGAATAATGATAAAATAGGCGTCATTTTCTTTTCAGACAAGATAGAGAAATACATTTTGCCAAAGAAAGGCCGAAAGCATATTCTTTATATCATCAGAGAATTGTTGGATTTTAAACCTCAAAGTCGTCGTACCGATATTGGTATGGCTGTTTCATATTTTACTAGAATGATGAAGAGACGCTGTACTGCATTCTTGCTAAGCGACTTCTATACACGTGATGATTTCTATAAAGAGATGCAGATAGCCAATTCCAAGCATGATATGATAGCCATACAGGTATATGACCAACGTGCAAAGATGTTGCCAGATATAGGACTGATGAAAGTTCGTGATGCAGAAACAGGACATGAAATGATTATTGATACGAGTTCGGCTAAATTCCGTCATGCGCATACCGCTTATTGGTTGGAGCGTGAGGATGATTTGCGTAGACTCTTTGCTATGAGTAATGTTGATTGGACTTCAATTGCTACAAATGAAGACTTTGCTAAAGCCCTCATGCTATTATTTAAGAAAAGAGCGTAAATGAGATATCTGAAAACCATAATATGTGTGATGTGTCTGTTGGGAATAAGTTTCTGCGGACATGCACAAACTGTCCAAGTAGAACAGAAAATAGATTCTGTTTCTATACTTATCGGACAGCAGGCTCACATGATCGTTACTGTTACTGCTCAGCATGGTGCGAAGATTGTTTGGCAGAAATTCAAACCGTCACAGTTTATCACTCCTGGTGTTGAAGTTGTAAATTCTGATAACGGAGAAACTTCTGATGTAGACGGAATGACAAAGGTGAGCAAGATTTATACGCTCACAAGTTTTGATGAAAGATTATATGCTATACCTCCAGTTAAGGTTAGCGTAAATGGTAAGTCTTATCAAGGAACTCAGTTGGCTCTTAAGGTACTTACTGTTGATGTAGACACTGTTCATCCAAATCAATTTTTCCCACCTAAAGATGTTCAGAATAATCCTTTTAGATGGGCTGATTTTAGTTTCGCTTTTTGGTTGAGCGTTGTTCTTGTAATTCTTTGCTGTATAGCGTATTATCTGTATAGTAGACTAAAGAGTAATAAGCCTGTTATAACCAGAATACGTATAGTAAAACATATACCTGCACACAAGAAAGCTTTGAATGAAATTGATAAGATTAAATCAGAACATATGCAGGTGTCTGAAAATCAAAAAGAGTATTATACAAAACTTACCGATACGGTGAGACAGTATATTCAGGACAGATTTGGATTCAATGCAATGGAAATGACTAGTAACGAAATCATTTACCTACTTCGTGAAAGTGGTGACCAAAAGAGTATTGATGAACTCCATGAGCTGTTTGAAACTGCCGACTTGGTAAAATTCGCAAAGCATAGTGCGTTGATTAATGAGAATGATCTTAATCTAGTTAATGCTATTAAGTTTATTGATGATACGAAGACGGCAACCGAAGAAACCGAAGAAAAAATTATACCACAACTAAGTGATGATGAAGAAAAATCACGAAAGAGTAGGATGACTATAAAGTCGCTTATTTCTGTTATTGCTGTAGTTGTTGTTGTACTATTGGTATATATATTATATAGTGTATATCAGCTGTTAGGATAAAATTATGGAATTTGCAAGTAAAGAATACTTCATATTATTGATATTGCTGATACCGTATATATTATGGTATTTCCTATATCGAAAGAAAAGTGAACCCACAATGCAGATGAGTGACACTTTTGCATATCGTTATGCACCAAAAAGTTGGCGCATGCGACTTGTAAATCTGCCCATGATCTTGCGTTGCATTGCTTTCACTCTTATAGTCATTGTTATGGCGCGTCCACAGACACATAACTCGTGGGACAATAAGCAAGTTGATGGCATTGATATTATGATGGCCCTGGATGTTTCAACATCAATGCTTGCCGAGGACTTAAAGCCAAACCGTATTGAGGCTGCCAAAAACGTTGCGTCTGAATTTATCGCCGATCGTCCAAACGACAATATAGGACTAACGATATTTGCTGGTGAAGCATTCACTCAATGCCCAATGACTACAGATCATTCGTCGCTCATTAATCTGCTGCAAAGTGTGAGGACAGATATTGCCGCACGTGGACTAATCTCTGACGGTACGGCTGTTGGTATGGGCTTGGCAAATGCCGTTAGCAGACTTAAAAACTCGAAGTCAAAGAGTAAGGTTGTGATTTTACTTACTGACGGTAGTAATAACATGGGTGATATATCTCCTATGACAAGTGCACAGATAGCGCGTAGTCTTGGTATTAGAGTTTATACAATCGGTTTGGGAACGAACAAAGTGGCTCCTTATCCAATGCCTGTTGCCGGTGGCGTTCAATATGTGAATATTCCTGTAGAAATAGACACTAAAACGTTGAGTGATATCGCCGCTGTAACGGAAGGTAACTTTTATAGAGCAACAAATAATAGGGAATTAAAGCAAATATATAAGGATATTGACAAATTGGAAAAGACAAAGATGGACGTTAAAACATATTCAAAGCGCTATGAGGCTTATCAGCCTTTTGCTATAGCTGCATTGCTCGTCTTGCTTTTTGAATTGATATTGCGTACAACGGTATTGCGTCGTATCCCATAAATATATATAACTATGTTAAGATTTCAAGATTCAATATATCTGTGGTTGCTGCTCATCTTGCCAATAATGGCTATGGTGAGATTTGTAGTTTGGCGACAGCGTCGCAGCAAACTGCGTAAGTTTGGCGATCCAGAATTGCTTAAGCAACTCATGCCGGATGTTTCTAAATATCGTCCAACAGTAAAGTTTTGGCTGCTGATGTCGGCAATAGCGATTCTTATTTTAATGACAGCTCGTCCACAAATGGGTACTAAGGTGTCTCATGAGAAACGAAATGGTATACAGGCTATAATAGCTCTTGATATAAGTAATTCTATGATGGCAGAAGATGTTATGCCATCAAGATTGGCAAAGAGCAAGTTACTAGTTGAGAACATGGTCGACCACTTTAATAATGATAAGGTGGGACTTGTTGTCTTTGCTGGTGATGCTTTTGTTCAGTTGCCTATTACAAGTGATTATGTTTCGGCAAAGATGTTTTTGCAGAATGTCGAACCGTCACTCATCGCTACTCAAGGTACTGATATCGCGAAAGCCATTACATTGTCGGAAAACAGTTTCACTCAGCAGGATAAAGTTGGCAAGGCTATAATTGTAATCACTGATGGTGAAGATCATGAAGGTGGTGCGTTGGAAGCAGCTAAAGATGCTCGTAAAAGAGGTATTAACGTATTTATTCTTGGAATAGGGGATCCTAAGGGCGCGCCTATTCCTGACGGAAGTGGAGGATATTTGAAAGACAATACCGGACAAACTGTTATGTCTGCTTTAAATGAACAGATGTGCCAACAGGTAGCAGAAGCTGGAAGTGGTACGTATATTCATGTAGACAATACCAACGATGCACAAGAAAAGCTTAATGACGAATTGACAAAGTTGCAGAGCGGTGAAACTAATAGTGTAATTTTTAGTGAGTATAATGAGCAGTTCCAGGCATTTGGACTGATACTTATATTCCTGCTTATTGCCGAAATTTGTGTGTTGGAATCTAAGAACCCACTGATGAAGAATGTCAGATTGTTTAAAAAGAAAAAATAATGAGAGGTCTTAAATATATATTCATTCTTATGGCTGTATTTGTTTGTACAGGTGCATTCGCACAAGTAGACAGGCAATATATTAGAAATGGCAATAAACTATTTCACCAGCAAAATTATGCAAAGGCTGAAGTGGAGTATAGAAAGGCTATTTCGAAGAATCCGAATAATGCTCAAGCTATATATAATCTAGGTAATGCCTTGCTCATGCAGCAGAAGGACTCTGCTGCTACATCTTTCTTTCAGAAATCTGGACGAATTGAAACTAGTAAGATGAGGAAGGCTATGAGTTATCATAATATCGGTGTAATTTGTCAGAAACACCAAATGTATGGTGACGCAATTAATGCCTATAAGGAGGCTCTGAGAAACAATCCAAAAGATAATGAGACAAGATATAATCTTGCACTATGTAAAAAGTTGTTGAAAAATCAACCTAAGGACAAGAATAAGCAGAATAATAAACAGAAAGATAAAAAAAATAAGGATAAGAACAAGAAGGACAAGAATAAAGACAAGCAAAATAACAAAAACAAGGACCAGAACAAACAGGACCAAAAACAGCAGCAGCCTAAAGACAAAATGAGCAAAGACAATGCAGAACAGTTGCTTAATGCTGCAATGCAGCAAGAAAAGGCTACACAGCAGCGCATCAGTAAAGCTATGCAGCAAGCTGGAAGCAAAAAATTGCAGAAAAATTGGTAAAATGATTATTTTATATTAACTTATATGTATAGATATATTCGTTATATAGTATTGATATTGACTATAACTCTTTGTGGTATAGAATGTTCGTATGCACAAAATGTTTCAGTACAGGCACCTTCTAAAGTGCCTGCTGGTGACAATTTTCGACTTTCTTATACTGTAAATGCTCAAGACGTAGATGATTTCCGTGCTGGTAACATTCCTTCTGGAATTGAAGTTATCGCTGGACCTTATACATCTCAACAGTCCAGTTATCAAATGGTAAATGGACATACTAGTTCTTCGTCTTCTATTACGTTTACATATACATTATACGCCGCAAAGCATGGTACTTATAAAATTCCTGGTGCTCATGTTGTTGTGAATGGTAGGAGAATGGTTTCACATCCTGTAACGATAACTGTTGTTGGCAATGCTGGTAGCGGAAGAAGTTCGCAGGGGGCTAACAACTATGATGACGATGGTGGTCCTGCTATGAAAGCTTCTGGTTCTCGTATTTCAGGTAATGATTTGTTTATTCGTGTCAGTGCAAATAAACGCAGTGTGCATGAACAAGAGCCCGTATTGCTTACATATAAGGTATATACCTTGGTTGAGTTGACTCAGTTGGAAGGTAAAATGCCTGATTTAACAGGTTTCCATACTCAAGAAGTGCAGTTGCCTCAGCAAAAGAGTTTCCATGTTGAGCGTATCAACGGAAGAGCTTACAGATGTGTCACATGGAGTCAATATGTCATGTATCCGCAGATGACTGGCAAACTCACGATTCCAAGTATAACGTTCAAGGGAATTGTTGTTCAGCAGAATAGAAATGTTGATCCTTTTGAGGCTTTCTTTAATGGTGGATCTGGATATGTTGAGGTTAAACGAGACATCAAAGCGCCTAGTCTCAGCATAATGGTTGATCCTTTGCCTAAACGTCCGACTGGCTTCTCTGGAGGTGTTGGTAAGTTTAATATTTCTGCACAACTTAATACCAAGAATATTAAGGCTGGCGAACCGTTTAAACTCAGAATTGTTGTTGGTGGAACTGGTAACTTGAAACTAATCAAGCAGCCTGTTGTAAACTTCCCTAATGACTTTGATAAGTATGATGCCAAGGTTACTGACAAAACTAAACTTACAGCTAATGGTCTGGAAGGCAATATGGTTTATGACTTCCTTGCTGTTCCGCAGAATCAAGGACATTATAAAATTCCTGCGACAGAATTTACATATTATGATACAGGTAGTAATACCTATAAAACTATCAAAACTAAGTCTTTTGATATAAATGTCTCAAAGGGTAATGGTAAGTCTGGTAGTGTTACAGACTATGGTGAAAAAGACAACGATATTCATTCGATAATGGAAGGGAGTACGAATATCCATAACATTAATGATTTCTTTTTCGGGTCTGTGGAATATTGTGTAGTGCTATTCTTGCCATTAATAGTTTTCGTTGTATTGCTTATCTTATTTAGAAAGCGTGCAATGGATTTGGCTGATGTCGTAAAGACTCGTGGAAAGAAGGCTAACAAGGTAGCTACAAAGCGACTTCGTAAGGCTAAGAAACTGATGTTGGCATCAAAAGCTAACGAATTTTATGATGAGGTATTGCGCGCTTTGTGGGGATATGTAGGTGATAAACTGAATATGCCTGTCGAGAGATTATCACGTGAGAATATCTCTGACAATCTTAAAGATAGTGGTGTTGATGACCATACTATAGATAAATTCATCAATGCTATTGATGAATGTGAATTTGAAAGATATGCTCCAGGTGATGTTGCTGGTAATATGAATCGTACTTTTGGGTCGGCGATGTCTGCAATAATGGAGATCGAAAATATCTTTAAAGGCAAGTCTAAAAGAAAACATTAATGTGAATTGAAAATGAAAAGACATATTTTACATATCATATTTTGCGTAGTTGCTTTTCTTGCTTTCAGTATGACAGTAGGTGCAGTGACAAAGGATATGGCTGATACTGAATATAAAAAAGCCAATTATCAGCAAGCTATAAAAGATTATGAAGAGTTGTTGAAATATGGGGTAAGTCCTGAACTCTATTATAATTTGGGTAATTCGTATTATAGGATTAATAATATCACTAGGGCATTGATCAATTACGAGCGTGCTTCAATGCTTGATCCAGGTAACAAGGATATAAGATTCAATCTGCAATTTGTTAGAAACAAGACAATAGACAAGTATGCTGACGATAACGAAATGTTTTTCGTCACATGGTATAAGACAATTGTTAATATCGCAAGTGTTGACGGTTGGGCTAAAATAAGTGTTATTTCGGTAATATTTGCATTGCTTTTGTTGCTGGTATATCTATTTTGCGAGAATGTCAATCTAAGGAAAGTTGGCTTCTTCGGATCGCTTGCTTTTATCGGTTGTTTTATTTTCAGCCTATTATTTGCATATCAGCAGAAATATTATTTTGAAAATCGTTGTGGAGCAATTGCTATCTCTCCAGTTGTTAATGTAAAAAAGACACCGTCGGTTGGAAATACTGATGAATTTATTATCCATGAAGGTACAAAAGTATATATCACAGATCGTGGTATGAGAGGCTGGATTGGAGTTAGGCTTAGTGATGGTCGTGAAGGCTGGATTCTTAAAGACCAGATAGAGGAAATTTAGTGTATTAACAAATATAATTTAAAAACTTTGGATGCTGTTGGCATTATAGAACTAGATAAAGAATTGTTGTTATTGTTTAATCAGAATGACAATCTATTCATGGATGGAGTTATAAAAACACTTACATCAGGGATTACGTGGATACCTCTGTATTTGGCATTGTTTTATATTGTTGTTAAGAACAATGAAACGATGGCGCAAATATTTTTTATTGTTGGTGGTGTTTTACTGAGTGTTATGCTTGCCGGTGGTGTTGACGACCTAATAATAAAACCATTTGTAGCACGCCCAAGACCATTAAACGATTTAGCTACAAAATATTTTGTGGATACTCTTTATGGAGTTAGCAGTAATCAGTTCAGCTTTTTCTCTGCTCATGCAGCAAATACATTTGCAATAGCCACTTTCATGGCTTTATTGGTGAGAAGTGGAATTCTTAATTTTGGATTATTTGCTTGGGCTGCAATAAATGCCTATACTAGATTATATTTAGGAATGCATTATCCGTCTGATGTAATTGTTGGCATTTTGTGGGGTATGATATGTGGTGCTATAGCGTATTTTGTTTATTCATATTTATATTACAAACGCAATCCACATATAAATTATATATCTTCTCAATACACTTCAACTGGATATAGTTTTATTGATGTAGATATAGTAATCACAACACTCTCGCTTACTGTATTATATGCCTTGATTTCGGCAACAGTAAATGTATTTTAGGAACAACAATATTGAGAAATTAATTTAAAATGGATACAAAACATATAAAGATTAGTGATTTTAACTACGGGTTGCCTGATAGCAGAATTGCAAAATTCCCATTAGAGGAACGTGATCATAGCAAACTTCTGATATATAATCATGGCAAGTTGAGTGATGATATATTTTATAATCTCCCGACATATCTCCCAAAGAATGCATTAATGGTATTCAATAACACCAAAGTCATACAGGCACGTATGCATTTCAGAAAAGAAACTGGTGCATTGATAGAGGTGTTCCTTATGGAGCCGGCTGAACCTGTAGATTATGAATTGATGTTCCAGACTACGGGGCATTGCTCATGGCTGTGCATGATTGGAAATCTAAAAAAATGGAAGGATGGTTCGCTGAAACGTGACTTCGAAATAAAAAACAATAAACTCACTTTGACGGCGACGTTAAACAGAGATGAAAGTGAGCATAGTGCCACAGGAACAAACTATTGGGTAGATTTTGATTGGGATAATGATAACATCAACTTTGCTGAAATTTTGGAAACGGTTGGTGAATTACCAATTCCTCCATATCTTAATAGGGAAACACAGGAAAGTGACAAAACTACTTATCAGACTGTTTATAGCAAAATTAAGGGTAGTGTTGCTGCTCCGACAGCAGGTCTGCATTTCACTGACAAGGTGCTTAAAGCGCTTGACGAGCATGACATAGACCGTGAAGAGGTAACTTTGCATGTTGGCGCAGGAACTTTTAAACCTGTGAAGAGCGAGGAGATTGACGGGCATGAGATGCATACTGAATATATTGTTGTCCATCGTCATAGTCTGATGAAGTTGGTTAATCATGAATGTAACGCAATCGCCGTTGGTACAACAAGTGTTAGAACATTGGAGAGTTTGTATTATATTGGTGTGAAGTTAGCTACAAATCCTGATGCATCAGAGGAAGAACTACATGTAAATCAGTGGGAACCTTATGATAATGGCCGAGACGGAAAAATTGCTGAAGGTATTTCTCCTGTTCAAGCTATACAAAATATCATTGATTGGCTCGACAGATGTGGAGTAGAAGCATTGCATAGCAGTACCCAGATTATTATCGCTCCTGGATATGACTATAAAATTGTAAAAATGCTTGTTACTAATTTTCATCAACCACAGAGCACATTGTTGCTTTTGGTCAGTGCTTTTGTTAAAGGGGACTGGAAGAGTATATATGATTATGCCTTGGGGCACGATTTCCGCTTCCTTAGTTATGGTGACAGTTCTTTATTAATTCCATAAATATATCTGAATATGAATATTGGAGATAAAGTGAGATTTCTTAGTGAGACAGGTGGCGGTAAGGTCGCTGGTTTCCAGAGTAATAATATTGTGCTTGTTGAAGACGAGGACGGTTTTCAAATTCCTTTTCCTATAAACGAGGTAGTAGTCGTAGTTGGTGAGGATAACTATACATCATCAAAACTTGTAAGTTCAAAAATGGAAGCTGAATCCAAGCATAAGGGTATAGAACGTGATGGACGAAGCATAAAGACACTGTTGAAAGACGGACAGGATGATATTGATACATCTCTTAATGATGATGAAAAATACGATACTGTAGACGACGAAAAGGAAATTACTTTCCGTCAGCCAGTTGAGGAGCGCAAAGGTGGTAATATGCTTAGTGCTTATATAGCCTTTGTCCCTATGGATGTAACTAATGTTACTTCGACTCGTTTTGAGACATATTTCGTTAACGATAGTAACTATTACATTCAATTCTGTTATATGACGGCAGAAGGTAATAGTTGGAATCTTAAATATCATGGAGAGGTAGAACCAAATACAAAATTATTTATTGAGGAGTTTGGCCGTGAATCTCTTAATGAGATGAACCATATTGCTGTACAGTTTATATCATATAAGCGAGAGAAGGGCTTTATCTTGAAGCCTAGTGTTGATGCACAGTTCAGACTTGATCCAGTGAAGTTTTACAAACTTCATACTTTCCAAGATACACAGTTCTTTGAGTCTCCGGCTTTGCTTTACAATATCATTGTTGATGATGTACCAGCGAGACCTTTTGTTGTAGATCCTAAAGCATTAAAAAAGGAAATGTTTGCAGGTGCTGAGGATGAAAAGACCGAATCTCAGGAGCATATCGGAAATTATATGCGTAGATATGAAGACGGAAAAAATGGAAATGTCTTTAAGATAAAGCATCGTGGAGATGATGACATTGTTGTGATTGACCTTCATATTGATGAGTTGCTGGATACAACTGCAGGTATGAATACTTCTGATATTCTGAATTATCAGATGAAGAAGTTTTGTGATACTTTGGCAGAATATGCAAACAAAAAAGGACAGAAAATAGTATTCATTCATGGTAAGGGTGAAGGTGTGCTGAGAAATTCTATAATTAATGAATTGCATTATAGATATAAAAAGTATACCTATCAGGATGCTTCTTTCCAGGAATATGGATACGGTGCTACTCAGGTTACTATACGATAAGACATTAAGTAAAATCTAATTTGTAGTAATAATGAATTACGGATTTATAAAAGTCGCAAGTGCCATACCGTCAGTGAGAGTCGGTGACGTAAAATACAACACGGCACAGATTGAAAATCTTATTGCTCAAGCCGAAGGACAGGGCGTTGAGGTAATCGTGTTTCCTGAACTTTCTGTTACGGGATATTCTTGTCAGGACTTGTTTCGTCAGGAGATCCTTTTGGAATCTGCCGAGACAGCGGTTATGGTATTGTTGGATTTTACAAGAAAACTTAATATAATTGCTATTGTTGGTGTACCTGTTGTAGCCGGTGATTTATTGTTGAATTGTGCTGTCGTAATTCAGCAGGGTGAAATTTTGGGTATAGTTCCAAAGACATATCTTCCAAACTATAACGAGTTTTATGAGAGACGTTGGTTTGCCTCCTCTTTAGACTTGTGTTATGAGGAAATTCGTTTCGCCGGACACAAAATGGTTATGCCTGCCAATTCTCCTATCTTTACTACCTCACAGGGAGTGAGGTTTGGCGTTGAGATATGTGAGGATGTATGGGCTCCGATACCACCGAGCAATAACCTTACTTTGGCTGGTGCCGATATAATTTTCAATATGTCGGCATCTGATGAACTCATCGGTAAACATGACTATCTTAAAACTTTGTTGTCTCAGCAGAGCGCTCGCACAATGTGTGGATATGTTTATAGCAGTTGTGGATTTGGTGAGAGTACTCAGGATGTTGTATATGGCGGTAATGCCATTATATATGAAAATGGAAAGTTGCTTGCTGAAGGTGAGAGATTCTCTTTGTCAGACCAGATTGTATCAGCACAGATTGATGTAGAGAGATTACGTGCTGAAAGAAGGAACAATACAACTTTCGTTACAGCGCAACATAATGCTATGCATGTCGAACATGTTGTGGATTGTCATGGTATTGACGTTAAATATGATTTCAAACTGGAACGTGAAGTTGGTCCACATCCATTTATTCCGCATACTAATGATATGAAGAAGTCGTGCGAGGAGATTTTCAATATTCAGGTTATGGGATTGGCTAAACGTATTGTGCATACCAATTGTAAAACTGTCGTTATTGGTATCAGTGGCGGACTTGACTCAACCTTGGCTTTACTTGTCTGTGTTAGGACATTTGACAAATTGAAACTTGATAGACGTGGTATTGTCGGGGTTACAATGCCTGGATTCGGAACTACTGACCGTACTTATAATAATGCCGTAAGTTTGATGAAACGACTTGGTATTACAATTCGTGAAGTTAGTATAGCAAAAAGTGTTACACAACATTTTGAGGATATAGGCCATGATATCAGTGTCCATGATGTTACTTATGAAAATGGGCAGGCACGTGAGCGTACCCAGATTCTTATGGATTTGAGTAATAAATTGTGTGGAATGGTTATAGGAACAGGTGACCTTTCAGAGTTGGCTCTTGGTTGGGCAACTTACAATGGTGACCATATGAGTATGTATGGTGTCAACTCAAGTATCCCTAAGACTTTGATTAAATACCTTGTTAGATATGTTGCCGATACAATGGAGGGCAGTACTTCTACCATCTTGAATGATATTATTGACACACCTATTAGCCCCGAACTTATTCCAGCTGACGAGAATGGAAATATCCAGCAGAAGACCGAAGATCTTGTAGGACCTTATGAATTGCATGATTTTTATTTGTATTATTTCTTGCGTTTCGGTTTCAGACCACGTAAGATTTTTATGCTAGCCCAAAAGGCCTTCTATGGTGCTTATAATGATGAAGTTATAAAGAAATGGCTTACTACCTTTTGTCGGAGATTTTTTGCGCAACAGTTCAAGCGCAGCTGTCTACCTGATGGACCAAAAGTTGGTAGTGTAAGTCTTAGTCCTCGTGGTGATTGGCGAATGCCAAGTGATGCCGCAAGTGCACTTTGGTTAAAAGAATGTGAAGAACTATAATATAAAGAATTAAGGCATCCGATAATTTATCGAATGCCTTAATTCTTTATTGTTGTTAGCTAACTCATGTTAGAATTTGAAATCAACCTGCGCGTCGATTATGTTGTAATCTGACTTTGCACGGTCGTTAACTCTTGCATATTCTAAATCTATCTGGAGATTTTTGTTAATCATATAGTTCACGCCAGCTTCATATTGAGTGTTAGAGGTTGCCCATGTAGCACTAGGACGATACATGTCGTAACGAACTTTTGCATATAGTTTCTTGCTTACAATAGGAGCCATGACCATTCCGTAGAAGCCATCTGCCTTGTCGCCAGTGGTTGTATTCAGATCACATTTTGAATAGTCTTCACTATTATTGATAACTGTCTTAAAGGCTTTTCCTGTTGAGTGAACATACTCAGAACGGAATGTCCAATCGTTGGTAATATATTCACCGCTGATTGCATATCTGTATTTTGGCAATGAGCGAACGCCAGTTTGACTTTGATTATTTTCATCAATCCAAGTTCCTTTTCTAGCAACAGATCCTTCCCAGCCGAATGCGCCAATTCTCATTCCATTTACTGGCATTACCCATATTCCTCCGATAATGTCTTTGCGTTGGTCTACATCTTTAGTATTGATTCCCTGACCGTTGAATACACCAATTTGATAATGAAGAAGATATCTGCCTTCACCGTTTTTAAGGAAATCACCTTGAACCTGCAAACCGATATCGCGGCCGTTGCTAGCCTGTTCACCATTACGGTCATTGAAACCTGATAGTTTTGTAATAGCCTGACTATAGCTCATAAAGCCCTCTTCAATAGGTGCTATAGGATTCTCAAATGTAAATGGACGTTTAAACTGTCCGATTTTCACTTTGAAGAAATCATACTTCTGCCATTCAGTAAACAAGTCTACAATGCGAGGACTGTTACCTAGTGTAGACGTATTACCGTTA
>JAGPKZ010000093.1 GCA_018053665.1 Prevotella sp. | reverse complement strand
ACTCGCTTGCGATATAATTGGCTTCAAGGAGCCAATCATGGAACTCCTGCTCGTATATTCTACCTAAAAAAGACATACGATTGGTTGTTCTCTCATAGTTTGGTTGACAAAGACAGACCCGTAAACAAAGATGTTTCAATAGACCTTTCTGATATACATAAAGCATATAGTGACATTCATTCAGGAATTCCTAATCCTGAAATTATTGACGGCCCAAGTATCACAACTGGTAATGAATACTAAGAAGAAAGCCTGTAAGAATACTCTTACAGGCTTTCTCCTTTTCTACAATACTGGTTCATAGAGGATATATTACGCAAGCGAATCCCATCTTTGATACAATTCATAAAGCATTTGATACAAATTGGGAACTCGAAATTAGGAAAAAAGCTATATATTTGCAATTAAATAAAATTCGCATATTTTATCTAATATGGCGACACTAAAAAATCTAATTTTATGAAAAAGCGTTTAATATCTTTTTTACTCTTGGCTTTATTCATATTGCCAACAGTTTGCCTAGCTCAACAGCAAGTAGATAGTAATCAATTAAATGTACGTTTGTTTTATTACAAATATGCGTCAATTTGTCAATTAACTAATTATGATGAATATTATAAGCAGTATACAGTCTTACTTGATGAATATGTTTCAAGTTCATTCAAAAAGTCTGTTTTATATGAGTTAGATGATCCTAATAGCATAGGAGCAGATATTGCTACAGATGATAATGGTATTCAGAAACTATCTTTGGACAATTTAAAAGTAGATAAGAGAGGAACTTTTTATCTTGTAAGGTATCCTATTTATGATTCCGATGAAAAAAAATATATTGAGATTGGGCTCAAAATAACTTTGGATTCTCATGGCAAAATACAATCTGTTGCTGGGAGCTATACTAAAGAAATCAATAATCCAACTGATTTAAATAAATAGCAATAATTAAGTTCATAACTTACTAATAAACAATATAATCATGAAAAAGATAATCATAAAGACAATCATTTGGATCTTCGCAATAATTATTTGTATCTGTGTTACATTATATAGCTGCCGGGAGATTGTTACTCCTAACTATGAAGTTGTTGGGGGCTCTATGCAAAAGATCAATATAAAAGGGATAGAACTCCCAAACAAGAACCACGGAAATTATTATTTAATTGTGGTTAAATTAAAGGGCGCCAACGAGCGTAAACAACTTCTTGGATTCAAATGTTATTTAGATGGCATTACAAGCGCAATAAATAAAATCAGAATCACAGATGATAAATCAGAATTATTATCTGATAGTATTAGAGGATTAGATCAAATTAATAGAATTCCATATGATCTTTTAACTGTTGAATATAAAGATGTTTATCAATCTGATAGTTACTTTAAGTGCAAAATGATAAAGCATCTATGTGATATGCCATATATTATCAATAATCTAGGCGTTGGTTTATGCGATTACCCCTATGATAATATTTCAGAAATACAATCTTTCGCTGCTATAGTCTATATAGAGAATCAGAAATCAACTCCCAAATCAATCTCAATAGAAACAGAAAGTGGGGCTTTTACATCTAAAGTGATTTCAAAACCAATCTCTCTAGAAATAAATGAAATTATTTTAAAGAAAGATAAGTAAGAACTTATGCAATATTACAATGATAAGATATATGTAATTTAAAACATGATGATGAAACAACATTTAATTAAAAATTTACTCTTGGCTTTGTTTATATTGCCAACAGTTTGCCTAGCTCAGCAGCAGGTAGATAGCAATCAAGTGGCTATTAGAGCTTTTTACTCAAGTTATGCAGTAATTTATCAATCACCTAATTTTGATGATTATTATAAGAAGTATTCAGCCTTACTTGATGAATATGCTTCAAGTTCTTTTAAACAGTCTATTTTATCAGGGCTAGATGATCCTAATATTCCACCACTAGATATTGCTACAGATGATAGTGGCATTCAGGCTCAATATTTGGGTAATTTAAAAGTAGAAAAAAGAGGAGCTTATTATCTTGTAAGGTATCCTATTTATGATTCCGATGAAAAAAAATATATTGAGATTGGGCTCAATGTAACATTGGATAATCATGGTAAAATACAGTCAGTTACTGGCAATTATACTAAAGAAATCAATAATCCTAATGATTTAGATGGTCTACATAAAAAGTAAGTATGCAGAAACGTTCTACATATAAATTTATAGAAGAGAATAATAATGATTTAAAATTATGAAACATTTTTTTATTATACTGATGCTTTTGGTATCTATATTATACCCAGAAACGTGTTGCGCTCAGCAGCAATCTGATCATAATCAAGTGTCTATTCGCGCTTTTTACTCAAACTATGCTGTAATTTCAGATATTAATGACTATGATAAGTATCTTGATGAGTTCAAGAGTCTTCTTGATAAATATGCTTCGGACTCATTCAAAAAAAAGGTTATTGATGAGTTGGAAAATCCTAAATCTCCAGCCGAAGATTTTGTCACTGGTAACTGGGGAATTGATCTTAGTTCATTGTCCTATTTAAAAATAGAGAAAAAGGGCCCCTCTTTGTATCTTGTTAGATATCCTCTCTATGATTTTGATACAAAGAAAAATATGGAAATAGGATTCTATGTAAAATTAGATAATCATGGTAAAATACATTCTGTTGATGGTAGCTATACTAAAGAGATTAGCACACCTAGTGATTTAGATAGTCAACATAAAAAGTAAGCATGCTATTTTGCGTAAGAAGAACATAATGGCAGGCATGTAAAGAAGTAATAATAATTGCCTATGTTCACTTTTTAGCAACCGTCTCTAGCCTATAATAGAGAAGGAGCCAATATGGCATTATGATTAAAAATCTAAAATAATTATGCGTTTATTCTTTTTTTTCATATGTAATCGGTATCTTTGCCCAGTATTATAAGATGTAGATAAAACAATAAGTTATTTTAAATTTTTAGATGAACGTTATTACAAAAACAGTTCAATTGCCAGATGGAAGAACCATCTCAATTGAGACCGGAAAGGTTGCAAAACAGGCTGATGGCTCTGCGGTTTTACGCATGGGCAACACTGTACTTCTAGCAACTGTTTGTGCAGCAAAGGATGCGGTTCCGGGAACAGATTTTATGCCTTTGCAGGTGGATTATCGTGAGCAGTATAGTGCTGCAGGTCGTTACCCAGGTGGATTTACAAAGCGCGAAGGAAAATCAAGTGACAATGAGATTTTAACCTCTAGAATGGTGGATCGTGTACTTCGTCCACTTTTCCCTTCTAATTACCATGCTGAAGTTTATGTTCAGGTTATGTTGCTTTCTGCAGATGGCGTAGATCAGCCTGATGCATTAGCAGGTTTTGCTGCTTCAGCAGCCATGGCTTGTTCAAACATTCCTTTTGATTTCCCTATTTCTGAGGTTCGCGTAGCTCGTGTAAACGGTGAATACGTGATTAACCCAACATTCCAGCAGATGGCTGATGCTGACATGGACCTTATGGTCGGTGCAACAACAGACAACATCATGATGGTTGAAGGCGAAATGAAAGAGGTTTCAGAGCAGGATCTTATTGACGCATTGAAGGTTGCAGCAGATGCTATCAAACCTATGTGTCAACTTCAGACAGAACTTTCTAAGGAACTTGGTACTGACGTAAAGCGTGAGTACGATGGTGAAATAAATGATGAAGAACTGCACGAACAGATTAAGAAGGAACTCTATACTCCTGTTTACGACGTAAACAAGCAGGCTCTTGAGAAGCATGCACGTATGGATGCTTTCGACAAGATTATCGCAGACTTCCTTGAAGCTTACGATGCTGCTCATACTGATCTTTCAGCTGATGATTTGGAAGAGAAGCATGCTGAGGCTCACCGTTATTATGACGATGTTATGCGTGACGCAATGCGCCGTTGCATCCTTGATGAAGGTATGCGTCTCGATGGTCGTAAGACTACAGACATCCGTCCTATCTGGTGCGAGGTTGATGCATTGCCAATGCCTCACGGAAGTGCAATCTTCCAGCGTGGTGAGACAATGTCTCTTTCTACATGTACTCTTGGTACAAAGCTTGATGAAAAGATGGTTGACGACGTGCTTGGAAAAAGCTATATGCGTTTCCTTCTTCACTATAACTTCCCTCCATTCTCAACAGGTGAGGCTAAAGCTCAGCGCGGCGTAGGCCGTAGAGAGATTGGTCACGGTCACTTGGCATGGCGTGGATTGAAGGGTCAGATACCTGAGAATTATCCTTATACAGTTCGTCTTGTAAGTCAGATTCTTGAATCTAACGGTTCTTCTTCTATGGCTAGTGTTTGTGCAGGAACTCTTGCACTTATGGATGCTGGTGTTCCAATAAAGAAACCTGTAAGTGGTATTGCAATGGGATTGATTAAGAACCCAGGCGAAGATAAATATGCTATTTTGAGTGATATCCTTGGTGATGAAGACCACCTTGGTGATATGGACTTCAAGACTACTGGTACAAAAGACGGTCTTACTGCTACACAGATGGATATCAAGTGTGACGGTTTGAGCTTCGAAATCCTTGAGCAGGCTCTTATGCAGGCTAAGGCTGGACGTGAGCATATCTTGGGCAAGATGCTTGAGACTATGTCTGAACCACGTGCTGAATTGAAGCCACAGGTTCCACGTATTGAGACTCTTGATATTCCTAAGGAATTCATCGGAGCTATCATCGGCCCTGGTGGAAAGATTATCCAGCAGATGCAGGAAGAAACCGGTGCTACAATCACTATTGATGAGGCTGACGGTAAGGGACATATTCAGATTTCAGCTCCTAACAAGGATAGCATTGAAGCTGCTATGAACAAGATCAAGTCTATCGTTGCAGTTCCTGAAATTGGTGAGGTTTACGAGGGAACAGTTCGCAGCATCATGCCTTATGGCTGTTTCGTAGAGATTCTTCCTGGCAAGGATGGTTTGCTTCATATCAGTGAGATTGACTGGAAACGTCTTGAAACTGTTGAAGAGGCTGGTATCCACGAAGGTGACAAGATTAAGGTTAAGTTGATGGAGATTGATCCTAAGACTGGCAAATATAAGATTTCTCGTCGTGCATTGCTAGAGAAGCCTGAAGGTTATGTAGAGCGTGAGCGTCGCCCACGTCCTGATCGTAACGACCGTGGTGAGCGTGGTGAATATCGTCCACGTCGCGAGGGTGATTTCCGCCCACGCCGTGATGATGACCGTCATGATAATTACAACCGTCGTCCACGTTATGATGATGACCATTACGAGGGTGGTAACAATAGCAACCGTCGTTTCGAGCACAAAGATAATGCTGAAGAAAACAACGGAAGTAATGAAAATAATGAGAACAATGAGAATAATGCAGATTAATCCTTATATAGGATAAACTGCAAATCCACATTATTCAGATATAATAATCCCTGCAACCCATATTTGGTGTTGCAGGGATTTTCTTTAATATTATAAATAGCAAAAAAAGTATCAGTGTTATTGATTTATTATTTGTAGTTTTGCAATGTTGAATCAACACTAATATCATAATGAAATTTAAACTGTTATTAGCATTACTATTCATGGGGTCTGCTGCCGCAAATGCAGAACAAGTAGTAGTGCAGACTCGTAGCATCTCAATGGTGCTTAATGTGGAAAAAGGCGTACAGCCTCAGTATGTTTATTTTGGAAGCAGATTAAATGCCGCAGACCTTAAGAATCTATCTGTTCCTAGCGGAGGTAGGATGGATGCATATCCTGCCTATGGAATGAACTGCCCTGCAGAAGCTGCATTGGCAATGCGCCACAGTGACGGAAACATGTCTACAGCTCTTGTTGCTACGGGGGTGTCATACAAGCAAGACGGAAACGCAACTATTACTATAATACACCTTAAAGATCCTGTCTATAATATCAAGGTTAACATGTATTATCGTGCTTATAATGACGTGGATATGATAGAGGCATGGACGGATGTCAAGAATGATGAACACGGTGCGGTGACTCTAACGGAATTTAAATCAGCTATGTTGCCTATACGTCGTGGGGATGTGTGGATAAGTCATCTTTATGGCTCATGGGCTAATGAGTCTCAGGTATCAGAAGAACCGCTGGTACCAGGCGAAATGGTTATTAGTAACAAAGACGGAGCTAGAAATAGCCACACATCGCATGGTGAGGTGATGTTCTCTCTTGATGGTAAGGCTCGTGAAAACGAGGGCAATGTCATCGGGGCAGCGATATGCTATAGCGGAAATTATGAACTAAAGACAGTCACTGACGATACCGACTATCATTATTTCTTTGCAGGTATAAATCCCGACAACTCGGAATATCATCTTGCAAAGGGTGAGACGTTTACCACTCCTGCTCTTGCACTTACTTTTTCAAAGGAAGGACTTAGCGGTGCGAGCCGAAATTTCCATAAATGGGGACGTGAATATAAATTAATGCACGGAAACAAAGTGCGTGATATACTACTGAACTCATGGGAAGGTGTTTACTTTGACATCAACCAGAAAGGTATGGACCAGATGATGGCTGACATTGCCTCTATGGGCGGAGAACTGTTCGTAATGGATGATGGGTGGTTTGGTGACAAATATCCACGTAAAACGGATAATTCAAGTTTGGGAGATTGGGTGGTTGACAAGAACAAGCTGCCTGATGGTATTGACGGACTTCTTAGAGATGCTAAGAAACATGGTGTAAAGTTTGGTCTCTGGATTGAGCCTGAGATGGCAAACAC
>JAGPKZ010000030.1 GCA_018053665.1 Prevotella sp. | reverse complement strand
ATTGTGTTGATATTGTTGGTAGAAGTCAATAATGTTAACACTACTATGAGGAGCAGCACCATTAAAACCTTGTCTCCATTCACCAGATTCAACCCATGTTTTTGCTTGCTTCAGTAGTTCTGGATTATTATAGTATTGCGTATAATAACCATTTTGCTGTCCATGTGCACACAATGTACACATGAACAGCATCATTAGAATAATTTTTTTCATCGTAGATATAATGTTGTTGTCTTTATTGTTTGTTTAATTGCCTCTTTTCATCGTTTGTCAATTGACAGATATTCTTTCTGTCCTTGTATATTCTTATATGCAGGACGAATGATTCTTCGTCCATCAAAATTCAATTCTTCTATGCGGTGAGCAGTCCATCCCACGATACGAGCCATCGCAAATATTGGTGTATATATTTCTTGTGGCAGACCTATCATCTCATATATAAAACCACTGTAGAAATCAAGATTTGCACAGATAGGTTTCTTTGTCTTTCTGAATGCCGAAACGCATTTGACGCCTTCTTGCTCAAGCAGACATAAGAAATCATATTCTTCCTTGCGATCCTTTTCACGAGCTAATTCTCCTGCAAGTCTCTTCAACTCAACAGCACGAGGATCACTCATTGTGTAAACAGCATGACCAATACCATAGATAAGTCCAGTATTGTCATACGCCTCTTTATTTAGCATTCGTTTCAGATATGTGTCTATTTCGTCTGTATTAGTCCAATCACTTATTTGTTCTTTCAAATGATGGAACATATTGATAACCTTTATGTTGGCACCTCCATGCAGTGGACCTTTCAATGAACCGATTCCGGCAGCAATACTTGAATATGTATCTGTACGAGTTGATGATGTGACACGGACTGTAAATGTAGAGTTGTTACCTCCACCATGTTCAGCCTGAATAATCAACAATAGGTCGAGCGTTCTCGCATCAAGTTCCGTATATCTGTCATGCTTAAGCATAAAGAGGAAATTCTCGGCAATACTCAGATTCTCTATCGGGTAACGGATATGCAGGCTGCGTCCCTGTACGCTATGTCTGTATATATTATATGCATAAGCTATTATTGTAGGGAATTTAGCAATGAGTTCGATACTCTGTCGCATAAGGTTATCACGGCTTATGTCGTCAGGATTTGGATCAAATGTGTACATTTCCAATACACATCTTGCCAATATATTCATTATATTTGATCCCTCAAGATCAATAATGTGAACAATAGTACGATGATCAAGCGGCATATTGTCATTTAGTAGTTCACGGAATGCTGCCAATTCTTCCTTGTCAGGTAGTTCTCCAGAAAGTAGGAGAAAAGCTATTTCCTCAAATCCGAATCTTTTTTCTTTTAGAAGCGGAGATACCAAGTCATCAACTTCATAACCACGATAGAACAGTTTTCCTGGGCATGGCTGAAGTTTGCCGTCCTTATCACGGTCATATCCCACTACATTACCTATATTGGTAAGTCCAACAAGGACACCGGAACCATCTTCGTTGCGAAGTCCTCTTTTCACGCCATATTCCTGAAAAGTCTCTTGTGGAATCTTGCATGTATTCTTAACTGCATCAGACAGTTTGTAAATTAAATATTCCTTCTTCATAATCAATAAAGTAAAAAAAGTAAAGAGATAAAAAGTAAAATCCTTAGATTAATTACTCAAATCTTATTTGTTTAACCTTGCATAATTAAGAGCACTTCCTGCTTTGAACCATGCTATTTGTGTATCATTATAAGTGTGTTCAACCTCTATTTCATCTGTCAAACCGTTATTATGTTTCAATATCATAGTTAGATGTCTGTCAGGTGCGAAACCAGACAAACCAGAAATAGAAATGCGATCATCTTCACGCACCTTGTCATAGTCATCTTTGTTCACGAAGGTAAGCGCAAGCATACCTTGCTTTTTAAGATTTGTCTCATGAATACGTGCGAAACTCTTTGCCAATATAACCTTTACATTAAGGAAACGTGGTTCCATCGCAGCATGTTCGCGACTAGAACCTTCGCCGTAATTGTCTTCGGCTACAACAATAGAGTTTATTCCATTTTGTTTATAGTCTTTAGCTGCGCTAGATACTTCTTTGTATTTTCCGTCGAGTTGGTCTTTCACACTGTTACTCTCATCATTGAAAGCATTTACTGCTCCCATAAGAAGATTATCAGATATGTTTTGAAGATGGCCACGGAACTTGAGCCACGGTCCTGCCATAGAAATATGGTCAGTAGTACATTTGCCTTTTGTCTTTATAAGTAATGGCATATCTTCATAATCCTTACCGTTCCATGTAGCAAACGGTTCCAACTTTTGCAGACGATCAGATTGTTCTGATATGATTATTTCTATATCACTGTTGCTTTCTGAAGGTGCTATAAATCCATTCTCATCAACGGCGAAACCCTTAGGAGGGAATGTATATCCAGTAGGTTCATCAAGTTTTACATACTTTCCGTCTTTGTCACAAACCATATCTGTTGTTGGATTAAAGTCTAGTCTGCCAGATATTGCTATAGCAGTTGTGAGCTCAGGACCAGCAATAAATGCGTATGTATTTGGATTACCATCTGCACGGCGACGGAAGTTACGGTTGAACGATGTAACAATGGCATTCTTACGATTGTTATCATCAGTATGTCTTTTCCATTGTCCTATACATGGTCCGCAAGCATTTGTCATTATCACAGCTCCGATTTTCTTCAAGTCGTCAAGAATACCGTCACGTTCTGCAGTGTATCTAATCTGTTCAGAACCAGGATTAATTATTAGTTGTGCCTTCACAGGAATATTCTTTCTGAAAGCCTGTCGGGCAACACTTGCCGCACGTGCTAAATCCTGATAGCTGGAGTTTGTGCAACTTCCTACCAAAGCAACCTCTACATCCATTGGGTAGTCGTTGGCAGGTCCTTTAACCTTCATCTGAGATATAGGAGTAGCAGCATCAGGTGTGAAAGGACCATTAAGATACGGTTCCACTTCATTCAAGTTGATATCAAGAATCTGGTCGTAATACTTTTCTGGTGTAGCATAAACCTCATCATCAGCACGAAGATGCTTTATATTGTTTTTTGCGAAAAAGGCAACTTCCTCACGTCCAGTATTTCTAAGGTATTCGTCGGCATTATTGTCGTATGGGAAAACAGAGCATGTAGCTCCCAATTCAGCACCCATATTACATATAGTGGCTTTTCCTGTTGTTGAGATTGATTCAAGTCCATCACCAAAGTATTCCAATATTGAATTTGTACCACCCTTTACAGTAAGTATACCCAATATCTTCAATATGACATCTTTAGGACTAGCCCAACCAGACAGTTTACCGTGAAGTCTAACTCCAATAAGTTTAGGCATCTTTAATTCCCATGGTTGTCCTGTCAATACATCAACAGCGTCGGCACCTCCGACACCAACGGCAATCATACCCAAGCCACCGGCATTAGGTGTATGAGAGTCCGTTCCAACCATCATACCACCAGGAAAAGCATAGTTCTCTAATACAACCTGATGAATGATACCTGCTCCAGGACCCCAAAAACCAATATGATACTTTTTAGAAACAGATTTCAAGAAATCATAAACTTCCTTATTTGTGGCAGAGGCAGAAGGTAAATCTTTCTCCACGCCAACATCGGCACGGATAAGATGATCGCAATGCACTGATGCCGGAACAGCAACTTTATCCTTTCCTGCATTCATAAACTGCAATAAAGCCATTTGTGCTGTCGCGTCTTGCATAGCTACTCTGTCAGGACGAAAATTCACATAATCAACACCTCTTTTAAATGGTTTAATTTCTGAAGTTTCATACATGTGTGCAAAAAGCACTTTCTCTGCATACGTTAGTGGGCGCTTGATAGTTTCTCTAGCTTTATCTACGCTTTCTGAATATGAAGCATAAAAACTTCGTAACATTTCTATATCCAGTATCATATCTTATTTTACCTTTAATGTATTAACTTGCATGCAAATATACTAAATAATTGTATAAGTGTAACATTTTTGAGCGGTTATTTGTCAAATTGCAACTATTTTTTGATATATTGGTTACTTTAGATGCAAATAAATCGTATAAAAAGATAAAGACTTGCATAATAATTTAAAAAGCGGAGCAAAACATGAATTATCATTCAAGCGAAGGGTCTGCTTCTGGGATTGGAAGATTAGCGCTCTCCTTTGCCCCCAATTGTTTTAAGTCGTTTGCCTTCTGCACAATGCTCTGTCTTCCAGTATGTGCCTTTTTATTAGCTTCATCATAATCTTTGTGCAAGGTTTCTATATCCTTTCCTACCTTATCAAATCGCTTTATGAATTCCCCTACTCGTTTAAGCAGTTCGTCAGCCATATCGAATACACGTTTCTGATTTTCAGACTGCGTGTACTGTCTCCATGCAATCTGTATGATCTTTAGTATAGCCATGAGATTTTGCTGGCTGGTGATAAACACGTGTCTCTCAAATGCATCATGCCACAATTTAGGATCAGAAGCTAATGCTAGTTGCAAAGCTCCCTCATAAGGTATATACATAATAACAAAGTCTATGGCACACCTAGGAGCTTTGATATAAGCACTGTAATCCTTCTTTGAAAGTAATGTGAACTGAGTGCGTATACTCTTAACAACATCGTCGGTATACTTCTTCTTTGCAATCTCATCTTCTGCATTCATGTAATTAGCATAAGCATCAATCGTCATTTTTGAATCGATAATGACATCTTCGTTGTTTGGATAATGCAGCACAACGTCGGGAATCATTTTCTTTCCGCTTTCATCATTGATAACAGCATTACCCTTTTCGTCAGTTATAGTCTGCTGCACATCATAATCTATTCCAAGTCGAAGTCCCTGACTATCTAGAAGGTTCATAAGTGCAAGCTCTCCCCAATTTCCCTGTACCTTGTTTGCGCCGCGCATTACATTAGATAGTCTTGTGGCTGATTCGTTAATTTTATCAGTCTGAACTGCCATAGACTTTAGCTGTTCTGATAGAGATGCTGTATTTTTAGCTGTTTCATTATTCGTTTTGCTAATAGCATCTTGAAGTTGAACAATATTTTGTTTCAATGGTTTTGTTATATTGTCTATAGATTCTATATTATCGGTTTTTAGTTTAGCTGTAGTCTGTTCTAATACTCGTGTTGCAAGATTTTGAAATTGTTCCTTGATAGTATTAAGCTGTTCATTGAATTGTTGCTGTCGCATTGCATTCTCTTTAGAGTTTTGCTCATTGCGTAGTTCCAACTCGTGTTCGTATTTATCCTTTATGGCATTAACGTCATTCTCATGCAATGTCTTTTCGGCATTGAGTTGCGTTTCCAAACTTCCGTATGCCACTTTAGTCTGAGTAAGTTTACCATTTAAAAACACATAGGCAACACCACCTCCGAGTATTAATCCTACTAAAACATATAATATAATCATAATTAAACCATTTTAGATTTTACCTTATTTAATAATGCTTGCTGAATAATTCCACGCATAAATAAAAACAATATGAAGGCTAACCATAAGGCATGGTTGCCAAATCTATACGCTAAAGAAAAATATACCGAGTAGAAACATATTGTAGCTATTAATGATGAAATCAACATATATCGCGTAGCCGTTGAACCGATGTATATGCCATCGAAAACAAACGCCATAAAGCCAGATATTGGTATAAGCATTGCCCATAACATATATGGTGAAGCGGCAGTAACAACATCTATATTATTAGTTATCAGTCCTAATAAATTATGTCCACCAAGTATATATAATAATGTAAATGCTATAGCCATATATAATCCCCAACGCATGAGCCGACTTACCGTAAGACTAAATTTAGGTTTATCTTCTTCGCCGTATGCCTTACCACATAATGCTTCGGCTGCAAATGCAAAGCCATCCATGATATATGAAAATATAGTAAAGAAAGTCATCAGTAAAGTGTTTACAGAAAGGATTATATCACCTTGACGTGCTCCAACTGATATAAACGAAAGATTTACTGAAACCAAAAATAATGTTCTTATAAATATATCGCGATTTACACTAAATATACTACTCCATTTCAGAATCGTATGTGACTTGCCAATGCCTTTAATAAGTTTCATTTGCTTAATGACAAAAAACATAGCTATACAGCAACCACTCCATTGTGCAATCAATGCGCCATAGGCAACACCTTCGATTTTCATTTTAAAAACCAATACAAACAATAGACTAAAAATTACATTAATAATATTCTGCAAAATAGCTATAAACATTGGTATTTTTGTATTTTGCATACCAATAAACCATCCGTTAAGACCATATAATGACAATACAGCGGGTGCTCCCCATATACAGATATTAAAATATTTGGCGGTAAGGGATATTACATTTTTAGATGGACTAATTATCCATATTGCCAATTCACGTAATGGATACTGCATTATAATCATTAATAATCCTATGGAAATGGCAATTATCATTGAACGCAAGAGAAGTTGTCTTAAAGTTTTATTATCCCTACGTCCTAGTGCCTGTGATGCCATTCCGCTGTTACCCATTCTCAAGAATCCAAACATCCAATATATCACATTGAATATCATTGTTCCCACAGAAATGGCACCAATATACGATGCTGATCCTACATGACCAATTATCGTGAGGTCAACCAGTCCGATAAGCGGTACGGTAATATTGGATATTATCGAAGGTATAGCAAGCTTTAGTATATTTTTATCTGTAGAAATCATTTATGCAAAGATAATGCAAGACAAACATAATACAAAATAAAAACTCGAATTTTTTGTTTTATTGCTTTCTAAAAATTCATATTAACCTCTATATTTATCCTGACTATATTTGGTTCTATCGCTATTAATTAAAATGAGCTTTAGTATAGTACATATATTTATAGATGAAAAAGAGTAATGATATGTATGAAATGTTGACATTATAAATTAACCGTTGTTTGATATAACGTAATTTATAATTAAGAATAAGCAATTATCTATACAGGCTTATTTATGCATAATCTTATAAATTGGTAATTAATAAGTTTAAAAAATATATTTTACACGTTTAAGAGCCGTTAAAGTGTTAAATAGAAGTGTTAAAATCGAATAAAGAATTAATTAAAAATACTCCTTTTACGATTATTGCTTATATATTTGCAAGCAATTGATAATTGAAAGTATAAACTAGAAAAATATTAGATTATGAAAAATTACGGTAATCGTGTTTATGTCACTGCGTGCATAATTGCACTCGGTCTCTCAGCGGGGACATTTGTAAGTGCAAATGCTGCACCTGCTATTATGAATGCAACTCCAGCTCAGCCTGTAGACTTGACTTATGCTGCGGAGAAAGCTGTTCCTGCCGTTGTGCATATTAAATATGTACAGAACTCTAAGATGCAAACAGTTGATGCAGAGGGGGGAAATCCTTTTGATTTCTTTGATCCATTTGGTTTCTTTGGAAATCCGGACCAAAATAATGGAGGGAATCAGAAACGCCAGATGCAGACTCCTAAGAAGGAAGCTACCGGTAGCGGCGTTATAATAAGTGAAGATGGATATATAGTAACAAATAATCATGTTGTGAATGGTGCAGATGAACTTACTGTTACATTGAACGATAATAGAGAATTTTCTGCAAGAATTATAGGCGCTGACCCAACTACAGACTTGGCACTTATAAAAATAAATGGAAAAAATCTCCCTACTCTTCCTGTTGGTGACAGCGATAACCTTAAGGTTGGAGAATGGGTGCTAGCAGTAGGAAATCCATATAATCTTAGTTCTACTGTTACAGCAGGAATTGTTAGTGCGAAAGCACGTTCTATTGCTGGTGGTGGTGAAGGTCCTTCTGTTGCAAGTTTCATCCAGACTGATGCAGCCATCAATCCAGGAAACTCAGGAGGAGCATTGGTAAATACTCGTGGTGAACTGGTTGGCATAAATGCAATGCTTTATTCGCAAACTGGTTCATATAGCGGTTATGGTTTCGCTATACCAACAACAATTATGAATAAAGTTATAAGTGACTTGAAACAATATGGTACGGTTCAGCGTGCTGTACTTGGTATTCAGGGTGGCGATGTGCTTAATTACATAAATAGCCAAAAAGACGAGCACAAGGATGTTGATCTTGGCACAAATGAAGGTGTATATGTAGCAGAAATTGTAGAAGGTAGTTCTGCTGCAGCAGCAGGTCTCGTTAAGGGAGACGTTATTATCAATGCAGACGGCAAGAAAATAACAAAGATGTCTGAACTTCAGGAGTTGTTGTCAAAGAAACGTCCTGGTGATGAGGTAAACATTGTTTATCTTCACAATAAGAATAAAAAGTCAAAGACTATTCTGTTAAAGAATGCACAAGGTAACACGAAGGTCGTTAAGACTGCTGACCTAGATGTTCTAGGAGCTAGTTTCCGCCCTATTAGTGAACAACAAAAGAAGGATTTGGATATTAGTTTCGGTCTTGAAGTAACAAAGGTAAGCAAGGGTGCCATTAAAGATGGTGGAATTGGTGAAGGATTTATCATGCAATATGCCAACGATGCACCTTTGAAGAGCATTAGTGACCTTCAGGAATTAGTAAAGAGCGCTTCTACAAGTAAGGATCCTGTTTTGATTATAAAGGGTGTTTGGCCAACAGGAAAACGTGACTATAAAGTGGTTAAAGTTTCTGAGTAATAAAAAAAACAATATTATATGACATGGTGGACAGAAATGCCCACCATGTTTTTTTTAGATATATTTGTCTGTCAATTTGTTAGTATTTAATATAAATAAGCATCAAAATATTTGCACAAGAAATATAAAAACCGTATATTTGCCCCGCACATAAAATAAAATTAACGCTTAATGAGACAACTGAAAATCACAAAATCAATAACTAATCGAGAAAGTGCATCGCTCGATAAATACTTACAGGAAATAGGTCATGAGGACTTGATTTCTGTCGAAGAGGAAGTTGAACTTGCGCAACGTATCAAAAGAGGTGACCGTGCTGCTCTAGAGAAACTTACGAAAGCCAATCTGAGGTTTGTGGTTTCTGTTGCGAAGCAATATCAAAATCAGGGACTAAGTCTGCCAGATTTGATTAACGAAGGAAATTTAGGTTTGATAAAAGCTGCTGAGAAATTTGATGAGACTAGAGGATTCAAGTTTATTTCTTATGCTGTGTGGTGGATTCGTCAAAGTATTTTACAGGCTATAGCTGAACAAAGCAGAATTGTTAGATTACCATTGAATCAAGTTGGGTCTGTGAACAAGATAAATCGTATGCTGAACAAATTTGAGCAAGAAAATGAGCGCTATCCAAGCATAGAAGAGATTGCAGACAGAATAGATTTATCGGTAGACAAGATAGCTGACGCTCTGAAAGTTAATGGTAGGCATGTGTCTGTAGATGCACCTTTCATTAACGGAGAGGATAATAGTCTTCTTGATGTGCTTCCAAACAATGATGCAATAATGGCAGACTATCTTCTTATTCAGGAATCTTTGCGTGAGGAGATATCCAGGGCTTTAAAAACTCTCAATGACAGAGAGCGTAATATTGTAGAAGCATTTTTTGGTATCAATCAGTCAGAAATGACATTGGAAGAGATTGGTGATAAATATGGTCTTACTCGTGAACGTGTTAGGCAAATTAAGGAAAAAGCCATACGCCGTCTTCGACATAATACCAAAAATAAATATCTAAAATCTTATCTTGGACAATAATATAATTAACAACACGTTATAATAAAATATATAATAATAAATCAAAGGTAAATGAGATTTAGGAGATTAATAATTGCGGCTTTAGCATCTGTAGCAATGCAGCCTGTTTTAGCGGGAAATATAAACAAAGTTTATATGTATGGATTTGGTGCATCATTCAATGATTCCACTGTTTACTTCACTGACATCCAAGAAGTTGACTCTGCATGGATAGACAAGCAAGGCTTTTTATATAGTCGTGACAACTATTCATACCAACTTCGTGATTATCTTGTAAAATTTAATATGGAGCATGCAACATGTGTCACAACGTGGAGTAAGACTCGCAAAGAGTTGGAAAAGAAGTTGCTATATATGAAGAAGAAGTATTCGTTTACGAATACAAAGAAAAAAAGCAAATTCCATTATTTGATAAAAGATATAGCTAGTAGTGATTTCAAATTCAAGGGTATTTTCCCTGATGATGAAACCGCTAAAAAAATAGAAATAGAGGCTGTTAAGGCAAAGAAAAACGGTAAAAAACATGAACTCATGAAGCCAAGAGGTGAAAAGCCGAATCAAAAAGATGGTGGAATGATGGGCGGTCATGGAAATGGTCCAAGGCACTAATATAGAAAATAAATTGTTTTATGAATTCATATTATAGGATTGCCGACCATATAATAAATATAAATAATAATGGCAATGAACTTAGTATTCTAAGTTTGTTGCCATCATTTGTTCCATTTAAATGTGATAGACCTTTAAACGAGAATGTACTATTTACACTAACCATAGATGAGGCTGTTAGTCTTATTGACAGTGATAGAGTTCATCGGATAAGGACTTTTGATACAGGTAATGGTGACACCGTTGTTGATAGACTTGATGACGGAGGATATCAGTTTGTAATTAAGAATATCAAAGGTGAAGACTGTGTACTTTTGATTACAAATAAGGATTTCTCGGACTGCAAATGTAGTTTGTATGGTACTAGTAATATGCGGCGTTTTGGCTTAAACAATGCCTTAATGCTTATTATGGCTTTTGCAGGAAGTTCTAAAGATACGGTTCTTGTGCATGCCTCATTGGTTAGACATAATAATTATGGTTATGCTTTTATAGCCAAAAGCGGAACTGGTAAAAGTACTCAGGTAAGTTTGTGGTTGAAATATATTCCAAATTGCGATCTTATGAATGATGACAATCCTGTAATAAGGCTACTAGATGGCATTCCGTATATTTATGGTAGTCCATGGAGCGGTAAAACTCCATGTTACAGAAATGTGAAAGCACCACTCGGAGCAATCACACGTATTGACAGGGCTAAAATAAACAGTGTAGATAGATTGTCACCAGTTGAATCTTTTGCATCTGTATTGCCATCGTGCTCGTCAATGAAATGGGACAAAGATATATTCAATAATATATGTAATGTTGTAAGTCGGATAATTGAAAAAGTATCAATTTACACTTTGCATTGCACACCAGAGAAAGAAGCAGCAGAAATATGCAACAAGACGATATCGAAACAATAAAGAAAACTTTTAGCAATGCATCTCTGTTACCAGAAATTGCTAACATCCTTAGAGAAGGACATACTGTAACTCTACTACTTAGAGGATATAGCATGCGTCCTTTTTTGGAAGATAACCGTGATAAGGCTTTATTGAAAAAGACTGACTATATAAAAGTTGGTGACGCAGTTCTTGCCGAAATATTACCACATAAATTTGTCTTACACAGAATTGTAAAAATAGACAATAACGCAATAACACTCCGAGGAGATGGTAATTTAAGTAATGAAAATTGTCTTAAAGCAGATATTTTGGGAACGGCAATTGGATTTTACAGAAAAGGAAGTAATAGAATTGATAGGACTGATGGGATGAAATGGAAAATATATTCGTTTATTTGGATGAACCTATACCCTATCCGACGTTACTTATTGGCTTTTTATAGGAGAATATGGATAAGATTATTTGGAATAGTATAACAATAAAATAAATAAATGAAGACAAAAATTGGATTTAATCTTCGCCAGATATGTGGTGAGAATGTAATTATAGCCGAAGGTGAAGAAAATATTGATTTCAGCAATATCATCAGTATGAATGAAAGTTCTGCCTATCTTTGGAAAAATATTCAGGATAAGGAATTTTCAGAAGTTGAACTTGTCAAATTGTTGACAGAAGAATATGATGTAGACGAAATTACAGCTAAATCTGATGTTGACAGTTTAGTTAAATCCTGGCTTAATGCTGGAATAATAGAATAAAATAAAATGGGCAGGATGTTTAATTCCTGCCCATTTTATTTTATTTAAGGTTTTCTGTAAACCAAGTTGTTATTTGTCTTAACAAATGATTACGTGTGTTACCTCCGCTTATACCGTGATTCCTATTAGTATAGAAATTTTCCTTAAAGTCTTTATCTGCTTGAACCAAGGCCTCTGAATATTCAATAGTGTTTTGTGGATGAACATTATCATCGGCAAGACCTTGGCATATAAGTAATGCACCATGAAGATTATTTGCACGTTCTATTGGATTAGTTGCATATCCATGTGCATTTTCCTTTGGTGTTCTCATATAGCGCTCCGTATATATTGTATCATAGAAATGCCAGTTTGTTGGTGGGGCTACGGCAACACCAGCAGCGAACACTGGAGTTCCTTCACTCATTGACATCAAAGTGTTGAATCCACCAAAGCTCCATCCCCAAATACCAATTTTGTCTTTATCTACATATTCCTGTTTGCCCAACCAAAGTGCTGTTTCAACTTGATCTTTAGATTCCAATTCACCAATCTTAAGATATGTACATTTTTCAAACTCAGAACCTCGACCGCCAGTACCTCGACCATCAACACATGCAATAATAAATCCTTGTTGTGCTAAATACTGGTCAAATGCACCCCCATTTCCCATAGAACCTGCACTCCATGAATTTAAAACTTGTTGGCTTCCAGGACCACTATATTGGAACATTATCACAGGATACTTTTTGTTCTTATCAAAATTAGCTGGTTTAACCATCCAACCGTCAAGTTTTGCACCTTCAGATGTAGTAAACGAGAATTCCTCTCGTGGTGTAAAACCATATTCTTTTATTTTTTCTTTTAGTTCATTGTTAGTGACAGGAGTTGAGATAATCTTTCCATCATTGTTTCTAATCGTGAATACATAAGGATTATTGTAATCACCCCATGTGTTTAGGAAATATTTATAATCACCAGAGAAGATGGCTGAGTTATAACCTGCGGCATTTGTCAGCCGTTCGATATTGCCGTTCTTCTTAGAAACATATATCTGTCTATCATGTGCATTAAGCGCTGCTGCCTGATAATAGACATCTCCTGATGCTTCGTCAAATCCATAAACATTTGTTATATCGTAATTTCCATTGCCAATTTTGCGCACTAAACTGCCATTCATACTATATTGGTATAAATGCATATAACCATCACGATCACTTGGGAAGATTATGGAATTCTTTCCTATGATAATTCCTTCCATAGCCTCTTCCTTAACATACTTGTCTGTCTTTTCTTTTATCAAAAGCTGTGATGTTGTAGTGCGTGGATTTACACTATATAGATTCAGTTCATCTTGATGGCGATTCATCGTGAAAACAATAACCTTTTCAGCTTCAGTTGTTGGCTTGATTCTTGGTATATATCCGTCCGAATTTAAAGGAACTTGAAGTTTATTAGTTTTATGACTGCTTATGTTATAACTCCAAACAGATACTAAAGAATTGTCTTCACCTGCTTTAGGGTATTTATATGAATATATACTAGGGTAAACAGCATTGCTATCAATGCTAGGTGCTTCTCCTTTATATAATTCCAATGGATATTGTTTAACTCTACTTTCGTCATATTTTACCCAACATATCATCTTGCTGTCGGCTGTAAAGCATAAAGAACTATTTGTAGAAAACTCTTCTTCATTTACCCAATCTGGTATACCATTAATTATTTCGTTAAATTTTCCATCTTTAGTAATCTGACTTTCTGAATTGCCATATAATAATTTTACGAGGAAAATATTATTGCCTCTAACGAATGCTATCTGTTGTCCATCAGGTGACCAAGTTGGTATTTGTTGTGGACCACCATCTGAGAGTTTGTCAAGTTTGCGACTTGCCACATTATATATATAATATGTTGCGGTAAAAGAACGCCTGTAAATCTTATGAGTATTTGTCTGAATAAGTAAATACTTTGAATCCGGTGATAATATATATCCATCAAAGTCTTTAATTTTTTCTCCCTGAGTGTTAGAAACGTCGAACATTATTCCAGTCTGTTTTCCATTCTTGAACGAATAAGTCAGAATCTGCTTCTTATTTTCGCTAATATTAGCGTATTGATCTGTTCCTGGAAGGGGATTTACTCCTGTAACATACTGTGGCGAAAAGGTGTTTCCTGTAACATCTTTCAATGTTATAATCTTATTGGCATTCATTTGTGATGAAGCAAAAATTAAAGATATACACATTACAAAAAATTTCTTCATAAGATGAAAATTAAGTGTTTATAATTTGAATACAAAATTAAGCAAAAAATATCTATTATAAGCGAGCAACGATTAAAAACAAAATAAATAATTTATAATTTTCGTCTTTTTGTTACACAATAACAGCAAAATAAAGTAAAAGTATTAATACATGGACATTTTTTTCATACCTTTGTGGCATGAACGGATATTATAATGATTATTCTACTTGGATAAAAACGGTATTACCATATAAGGTGCAAAAAATAAGTATTGATGCTGGTTTCTCATGCCCAAATAGAGATGGTAAAATCAGCTATGGAGGATGTGTGTTTTGTGATAACAGAACATTTAATCCATCGTATTGCAATCCTAAAAAATCTATATCTCAACAGATTTTAGAAGGTAAGAAGTTCTTTGGAAACAAATATCCTGACATGAAATATTTAGCATATTTTCAAGCGTTTACAAATACCTATGCACCTATTGACGAGTTAAAGAGAATGTATAGTGAAGCTTTGGAAATAGAAGACGTTGTTGGAATCGTAATCGGCACTCGACCTGATTGTATTAGTGATGATTTACTTGATTTTCTTGAAGAACTTAATAAACGTACGTTTGTTATAATTGAATATGGCATAGAGAGCGCAAACGATAAAACATTGAAAAAAATTAATAGAGGACATGACTTTGAATGTAGTCGCGATGCGATATGTCGGACACATGAGCATGGAATATTATGCTGCGGACATGTTATTTTAGGTTTGCCTGGTGAAAACGAAGAGGAGTGTTTTAATCAAGCTCGAACGATATCACAACTACCAATAGATATACTTAAAATCCACCAACTACAAGTAATAAAGGGGACAAAGCTAGCTACTCAATACGCTGAAAGACCTTTTAAGGTTTATAGTGTTGATGAATATATAAAATTATTAGCAGAGTATATTCGTAATCTCAATCCTGATATTGTATTGGAACGCTTTGTAAGTCAGTCTCCATCAGATATGCTTATAGCACCGAAATGGGGATTGAAAAATTATGAATTTACAAACCTTTTTATGAATTACCTAAAGAAAGAAAACATAAAACAGGGAGATCTCTATTTAACTGTTATGTGAAAGCATCCTTGATGAACTTCATATTTAATGTGACAGCGATTTTGTTCGCGCATATCATTAAGGACTTCACTTAGCACCCACTTTAATGTATCGTTTCTTACTTTGCGCCTATTTTCACCAGGAGCTTCTACTGTTTTGTATCTGTTGTAACACACATCAATAGTGGTTCCATAAAGATGACAACTATTTTGTGTAGCGTTACCATTATGGCTTCTCAATTTTTGCACATCAGACTTTGAACGCATTGCGCTAGTAATAATAATCTTATGTAGTGGTATCCTTTTAACTTGCAGAGAATCAAAGAAATTACGACCGATATCTTGAAGTAAAACTGCAGCACGTGGAACAAGGTATGGAATGCTGGATTTCAAGTTGTCTACACAAAAGTATGGATTGCTGCCAATATATACAAGTTCCCCTATTCTTTGTTCTGCTTCATTACGATTCTGAACTGGATTTACACCATATTTCTTTGCCGAAATCAATTGCACGTCATTCTGATCAGGGAAGGCATACCCAAAATTAGGTACACTATATATTTTATTTTTCACTAAAGAACCATCTTTATTAAAGAACTTAGAAGCCACGGGTATCTTTTGTGAAAACTCTTCTGTCTTTTCAATAGATTTATCAGCAGATTCTATAGATTTATTGTATGAGCTATTAGACTTTGATGCACCAAGATGCGTTTTAACAATATTTGGAAACGTGCATCTTATTATGCCAAGTAACACAACAATAATACCAAAACTCTGTATAAATCTATTCTTTGATATCTTCATGATTTTATAAACTTCATTTTTAGTCATGCAAAGATATACTAAATATTTGGTAATCTCAAAAAAAAACAATAATTTTGCACCTAAAATTTAAGTATCTCACACATTGATAGAGAAGCATATAGTTCTGGAAGAAATTGACCCGGTAGTCTTCTATGGTGTCAATAATAGTCATTTACAGATGATTAAGTCCCTGTTTCCTAAACTCAGAATCGTTGCACGTGACAATGTAATAAGGGTTTTAGGCGATGAGGAAGAAATGGCTAAAATAGAAGAAGACATTGAAACTATGCGTTTGCACGTTTTGAAATACAATTCGATTACAGACGAAGATATTCTTGATATCATAAAAGGAAAGAAAACTAAGTCTGATGCAACTAAAGGTGTATTGGTTTACAATATATCTGGACGACCTATCAAGAGTCGCTCTGAAAATCAACAAAAAATTATCGATGCATTTGAGAAAACTGATATGACGTTTGCTGTTGGACCTGCAGGAACAGGTAAAACCTATCTTAGTATAGCTTTAGCAGTAAAAGCATTAAAAGAAAAGACTGCAAAGAAAATTATTTTGAGTCGTCCAGCGGTTGAAGCTGGTGAAAAACTTGGATTTCTTCCAGGCGACATGAAAGATAAAATAGATCCATATTTACAACCTCTGTATGATGCTTTAGAAGACATGATTCCTGCGGCAAAATTACAGGACATGATGGAAAAACATATAATACAGATTGCTCCTCTGGCTTTTATGAGAGGAAGAACTTTAAGTGATGCCGTCGTAATTCTTGATGAGGCGCAAAATACAACACCTCAACAAATAAAAATGTTTCTGACCAGAATGGGATGGAGCACGAAAATGATTATAACTGGAGATATGACGCAAATAGACTTACCGAGAGAACAAAAAAGTGGACTCAAGGAAGCACTTAAAATTCTTGAACATGTAGAAGGTATTAGTATTGTTAATCTTGCCGAAAAAGATATTGTCAGACATAAGCTGGTTACTCGTATAGTGAATGCTTATGATAAATATGATAAAAGTAAGGAAAAAGAGAAGCAAGAAAACAATATTAAAAAAGCAAAACTACGTGAACGCTTTAATGATGACGGAGAGTTTGCAATATTAGAAAAGATAGAAAACGATATTAATTAATATTTAAAATGAAGGCTTTAACTAAAACGGATTTCCATTTCGATGGACAGAAAAGTATTTACCACGGCAAAGTTCGTGACGTTTACAACATCAATGATGACCTTATGGTCATGGTTGCAACAGACAGAATTTCGGCTTTTGACGTAGTCCTGCCAAAAGGTATACCTTTTAAGGGACAAGTGTTAAATCAGATAGCTGCAAAGTTCCTTGATGCAACTAGTGATATCTGTCCAAACTGGAAACTTGCTACACCAGACCCAATGGTAACAGTAGGACTTAAATGTGAAGGATTCCGTGTTGAAATGATTATCCGCTCAATTCTTACAGGTAGTGCATGGCGTTCTTATAATGAAGGATGCAGAGAACTTTGTGGAGTTAAGCTTCCTGATGGAATGAAGGAAAATCAGTATTTTCCAGAGCCAATAGTCACTCCTACTACAAAGGCAGACGAAGGTCATGACATGAATATTTCAAAGGAGGAAATTATATCTCAAGGTATTGTTTCTAAAGAAGATTATGAGGTAATGGAAGACTATACTAAAAAACTATTTAAGCGTGGTCAGGAAATTGCTAAGAAACAAGGACTTATTCTTGTTGATACAAAATATGAATTTGGTAAGTATGATGGTAAAGTCTATTTAATTGACGAAATTCATACTCCTGATTCAAGCCGTTATTTCTATGCTGAAGGATATGAGAGAAAATTCAATGCTGGCGAACCTCAGAAACAATTATCTAAGGAATTTGTTCGTCAATGGCTTATAGAACATAATTTCATGAATGAACCAGGTCAGACTATGCCGGAAATTACTGATGAATATGCAGAAAGTGTTAGCCTAAGATACATTGAACTTTATGAACATATAACTGGTGAAAAGCTTGATAAAACAACTGACTGTAGTGATATTGCTGCTAGAATAGAGAAAAACGTATCTGAATATCTCAAAATAGCGAAACACTAAACGATTTAGGAATATTTAGTGATGTATATAATAGATGATGTATAAACAAGAGAAAATAAAGCCTTATGGCAGAGACGAAGATAAAGGCAAATTAGTGGAACAGATGTTCGACAACATTGCCCCAACTTATGATACTCTTAATCATAGGCTCTCATTGGATATAGACAAAGGATGGCGTAAGAAAGCTATAAAACAGTTGGCGCCTTTCAAACCTATGCATATTTTGGACATAGCGACAGGAACTGGTGACTTTGCGATTTTATCAGCAAAGATGCTGGAGCCTGAAGCTCTTGTTGGTGCTGATATTTCTGAAGGAATGATGAATGTTGGCAAACAAAAGGTGTTACAGGAAGGACTGCAAGACATTATTTCGTTTAAAAAAGAAGATTGTTTAAACCTTTCTTTTGAAAATGACACATTTGATGCAGTAACTGCATCTTTTGGTATTCGTAATTTCCAAGACTTAGACAAGGGTTTGTGTGAAATTTATCGAGTACTTAAAAAAGGAGGGCACTTAAGTATTGTAGAACTTACACAGCCTGTTTCTTTTCCAATGCATCAGTTATTTAAAATATACTCACATACTATTCTTCCTACTTATGGAAAGTTAATCTCAAAAGATTGCAATGCATACAAGTATTTAACAGCTACAATTGAAGCTTTCCCCCAAGGGGAAGTGATGTTGGGAATATTGCATAAGGCTGGTTTTGAAGAAGCTAGTTTCAGGCGATTGACATTTGGTATATGCACAATGTATTTCGCTACTAAATAAAAGCTATTATTATTTTTCTTAAACATCACAAATATGGATAAATATGGATTAATAGGTATGCCGTTAGGGCATTCGTTTTCTATTGGCTATTTCAATGAAAAGTTTGAAAACGAAAAAATCAATGCTAAGTATATCAATTTTGAGATACCTAACATTGAAACAATGCCTGAGATTATTGCATCTAATCCTGAGCTTAAAGGACTTAACGTTACTATCCCTTATAAAGAGAAAGTTATCAGTTATCTTGATGAAATTAGTCCAGAGGCAAGGGCTATCGGTGCAGTAAATGTTATTCGTATTTCTCATAAAGGGAAGAATACAATTCTGAAAGGATATAATAGCGATGTGATTGGGTTTACGAGGAGTATAGAGCCTCTAATTGAACAATGTCATAAGAAGGCATTAGTTCTAGGAACTGGCGGTGCATCAAAAGCTATTAATTATGGTTTGAAGTCATTGGGACTTGAAACTCTTTTTGTAAGTAGATATGAACGCCCAGGTACTATTCAGTACAATAAAATCACCCCAGAACTTATTAAGGAATATAATGTCATTGTGAATTGTACGCCATGTGGAATGTATCCTCATGCAGATGAGTGTCCTGATTTACCATACGAATCTATGGATAATCATACTCTATTGTATGATCTTATATATAATCCAGACATGACACTATTTATGCAGAATGGGGCTAAGAAAGGTGCTACAGTTAAAAATGGTTTAGAAATGCTTTTATTGCAGGCCTTTGCTAGTTGGGAGTTTTGGAATGAAGATAGATAATAATATAAAAATATAATGGATAATAGATATATGATGCGCGGTGTATCCGCAGCAAAAGAGGATGTACACAACGCTATCAAGAATATAGATAAGGGAATTTTTCCACAGGCATTCTGTAAAATAATTCCAGATATATTAGGTGGAGATCCTGAATATTGTAATATTATGCATGCAGATGGTGCTGGTACAAAATCGTCGCTTGCATACATGTATTGGAAAGAAACAGGAGACTTGAATGTTTGGAAAGGTATTGCCCAAGACGCTATAGTAATGAATACAGATGATTTACTTTGTGTTGGTGCTGTTGACAATATTCTTGTATCAAGTACAATTGGTAGAAATAAAATGCTGATACCAGGTGATTTGATTTCTGCTATTATAAACGGAACTGATGACCTTTTGGCAGAAATGCGTAATATGGGCATTGGTATTTATCCTACAGGAGGTGAAACTGCTGATGTAGGTGATCTTGTAAGAACCATTATCGTTGATTCTACCGTAACTTGCAGAATGAAACGTAGCGATGTCATAGACAATGCTAACATACGCCCTGGAGACGTTATTGTTGGATTAAGTTCTACTGGTCAAGCAACATATGAGAATAAGTATAATGGAGGTATGGGTAGTAATGGACTTACTAGTGCAAGGCACGATGTCTTCTCAAAATATCTTGCAGAAAAATTCCCAGAAAGTTATGACCATGCAGTTCCTGAAGAACTAGTTTTCAGCGGTAAATATAAATTAACTGATTCTGTAGATGGTAGTCCTTTGAACGCCGGAGAGTTAGTACTCTCTCCTACTCGAACTTATGCGCCTGTCATTAAAAAATTACTTGATAAGTTACGTCCTGAAATTCATGGTATGGTACATTGTACAGGTGGTGCACAAACTAAAGTGTTACATTTTGTAAGTGATAACTGTAAAATTATAAAGGATAACATGTTCCCTATTCCACCATTATTCAAGGCAATAAAAGAATGTTCAGGAACTGATTGGAAAGAAATGTATCAGGTTTTCAACATGGGACATAGAATGGAGATATACGTTAGACCAGAAGTTGCTGATGAGATAATCAAGATCAGTAATGAGTTTAATATTGATGCACAAATAGTAGGTCACATTGAGAACGGGAATAAGAGTCTGACGATTAAATCAGAATTCGGAACTTTTGAATATTAAAGTAAAGGTGCCAAAACCTTTAAAATATTCTGTCACAAAAAGATAACAACTAATATACATATATGCCAGAAAATAATAGCATACTAGAGAAATTGGACGGACTTGAGAGCCGTTTCGAAGAAGTCAGCACACTTATCACTGATCCAGATGTTATAACGGATCAATCAAGATACGTAAAACTCACGAAGGAATGGAAAGACCTTGGTGACATTATGGAAGCACGTAAGAATTATCTTGCATGCCTGAATTCAATCAAGGAAGCAAAAGACATTCTTACAAATGAGAATGACGCTGACATGAAAGAAATGGCTCGTGAGGAATTGCAAGAAAATGAAACTCTACAACCACAAATTGAAGAGAAAATTAAAATGCTTTTAGTTCCTAAAGATCCAGAAGACGCTAAAAATGTCCAGATGGAAATTAGAGCCGGTGCTGGTGGTGATGAAGCAGCACTGTTTGCAGGCGATTTATTTAATATGTATAAGAGATATAGTGATACAAAGGGCTGGAATCTTATTATTACTGATATATCTGAAGGTGCTGTCGGTGGATACAAGGAGATAGACTTTGTTATCAATGGGCCTGATGTTTATGGCACTATGAAATATGAAAGTGGTGTGCATCGTGTGCAACGTGTGCCATCTACAGAATCTCAAGGTAGAATGCAGACAAGTGCAGCTACTGTTGCAGTGTTGCCAGAAGCTGACAAATTTGAAGTTAACATAAATGAAGGTAACGTAAAATGGGATACATTCCGTTCTAGTGGTGCTGGCGGTCAGAATGTAAACAAGGTGGAATCTGGAGTAAGATTGCGCTATCCATGGAAAAATCCAAATACAGGCGAAATCGAGGAAATTCTTATTGAATGTACAGAGACTCGCGACCAGCCAAAAAATAAAGACCGTGCTTTAAGCCGTTTGTATACATTTATCCATGATCGTGAGCATCAAAAGTATGTAGATGATATAGCAAACAGAAGGAAGAGTCTTGTTTCAACGGGTGACCGTTCTGCAAAGATTCGAACATATAATTACCCACAGGGACGTGTTACTGATCATCGTATCGGTTATACAACCCATGATCTTCAGGGATTTCTTGGTGGAAACATTCAAGATATGATTGACGCCTTAGCTGTAGCTGAAAATTCTGAAAAACTTAAGGCTGAAAGTTTGTAAACATAAGAATCAATAGAATTACTGATTATGAATAGAACGGATTTAGTAAAGCAAATATTCAACAAAAAGAGTTTTTTGTGTGTTGGACTTGACGTTGATATAAATAAGATTCCAAAACATTTATTGAAAGAAGAAGATCCTATATTTGCTTTTAATAAAGCTATTATTGATGCTACTGCTAAATATTGTGTAGCATATAAGCCGAATTTAGCTTTTTACGAATGCTACGGTATTAAAGGAATGATAGCTTTTGAGCGCACTATAAGTTATTTAAAGTCATCGTATCCTGAACATTTTATTATAGCAGACGCTAAACGAGGTGATATTGGTAATACGAGCACAATGTATGCTAAAACATTTTTTGAAGAATATAAAGTAGATGCTTTGACTGTTGCGCCTTATATGGGTGAGGACAGTGTGAAACCATTTCTTGAATATGAAAATAAGTGGGTTATATTATTAGCACTAACAAGTAATAAGGGAAGCCATGATTTCCAACTTATTGAAGATAAAAATGGAGAAAGACTATTTGAAAAGGTTTTGAAAAAAAGTCAGGAATGGGGAAATGAAGATAATATGATGTATGTCGTTGGTGCAACACAAGGAAAAATGTTTGAAGACATTCGCAAAATTGTACCTAATCATTTCTTACTTGTTCCTGGTGTAGGAGCTCAAGGAGGTAGTCTACAGGAAGTATGTAAATATGGAATCACAAAGGATTGTGGATTGCTTGTTAATTCTTCACGTGGTATAATTTTTGCTAGCAATGGCGTTGATTATGCAGATGCAGCTGCGATAAAAGCTAGTGATCTTCAGCAACAAATGGCTGATGAACTATCAAAGCTTGCTTAAA
>JAGPKZ010000092.1 GCA_018053665.1 Prevotella sp. | reverse complement strand
TCAGATAAATATATGATAGGTAATACCAAAATGCGTACATATGATAGTAAGTATTATCTTTATCCTATACCTAACGGACAAATTTCGCTAAGTCCTGAAACAGGACAAAACCTAGGTTGGTAATAATTTGCATGTAAGTGCAACATTATCAAATAATTAAAAACTCCGCAATTGCGGAGTTTTTTGTTTTTATTTTGTAATTTTGCATCCATTATAAGAAATTATGTAATGAGAAGAGAAGAAAGAAAAGTAATAAGAGGTATATATGATTACCTCATAATAGCTATAGGAATGGTGGTAGGAAGCCTGGGATGGGTGGCCTTTCTGTTACCAAACAAGATTACGATAGGAGGTCTTCCTGGCGTTTCTTCAATTGTTTATTGGGGGATGGGTATTCCTGTGCAATATACATATCTAGCCATTAATGTATTGCTTCTAGCTGCGGCACTGCGAGTTCTTGGATTTAAATTCTGTGTAAAGACAATATATGCCGTCATGTTCTTTACAATATTCACTACTTTCTGGCAACATATTGTAGGAAATACAGTTATGTTTCACGACCAGCCTTTTTTAGCATGTGTTGTTGGTGGCCTACTTTTAGGTATAAGTACTGGCTTCAGTCTTTTGCGTAATGGCAGTACTGGTGGCTCTGATGTCATCGCCTCTATTGTGCATAAATATCATGATGTGTCGCTTGGACATATTATTCTAGTATGTGATCTTTGCGTTATAACATCCAGCTACCTTGTATTAAATAGCTGGGAAAAAGTTATCTATGGATATATTGTGCTTTTCGTAATGTCCTATACCATAGATCATGTAATAAATGGTTTCCGTCGTTCTGTGCAGTTCTTTGTAATATCAGAGAAGTATCAGGAGATTGGAAGACTTATAAATGATGAGGCTGCACGTGGATGTACTGTGATAGATGCTCATGGTTTTTATAGCGGGAAGAAAGTCGGTATGCTGTTTATAATAGCAAAGCAAAATGAAAGTCGCAACATATTCAGCATTATTGATGATGTAGATCCGAATGCTTTTGTAAGTCAAAGTGCCGTTACCGGAGTTTACGGTTTGGGCTTTGATCGAATGAAAGTTGGTAGTAAACGAATGAATAACAAATAATTTTGTTACTTTTGCAAAAATATGATTGATTACAAGGATATAAAGGGTAAAAAGATTGCACTCCTTCTTTCGGGTGGTGTTGACAGCAGTGTCGTTCTTTATGAAATGGTTAGTCATGGCGCAAAACCAGACTGTTTCTATATAAAGATTGGTCCAGAAGAAAAAGAGGAATGGGATTGCAGCAGTGAGGAAGATTTGGAAATGGCTACTGCCGTTGCTGCCAGATATGACTGCAAACTTAATGTTATCGATTGTCACAAAGAATATTGGGATCAGGTAACAAAATATACGATGGATAAGGTTAAGGCTGGTTTCACGCCTAATCCTGATGTCATGTGTAATCGTCTGATTAAGTTTGGTGCATTTGATGAGAAAATGGGCCACGACTACGATTTGATAGCAACCGGACATTATGCACAGACAGAATGGCTAGATGGATGCAAATGGCTCACCACAAGTCCTGATCCTGTTAAGGATCAGACGGATTTTCTTGCTCAGATTTATGATTGGCAGTTGCGTAAAGCTATATTCCCGATAGGTCATTTTGAGAAAAATGAAGTGAGAGATATTGCCGAACGTGAACATCTTGTCAATGCAAAACGTCGTGACAGTCAGGGAATATGTTTCCTTGGAAACATCGATTATAATGAATACATAAAGCGTTACCTTGGTGAAAAGACTGGTGATGTCGTAGAATTTGAAACAGGTAATATTATCGGTCAGCATAAGGGATTGTGGTTTCATACTATCGGTCAGCGTAAGGGACTTGGATTTGGTGGCGGACCTTGGTTTGTTGTCAAAAAAGATGTAGAGCGCAATATTCTTTATGTCAGTCATGGTTATGATCCTGAGACGGCATACAAGCAGGACTTTAAAATTCATGATTTCCATTTCACTACATATTGTCCTGAAGGATGTGCTAAAATGCAGTTGCCGGATAACATAACTTTCAAGATAAGACACACTCCTGATTATTTACCTGCAACATTAGAAAATAATGTTGACGGTACATATACCATTCATGCCACAAATAAGGTTCATGGTGTTGCTCCGGGTCAATTCTGTGTAATATATGACAAGCAACATCATTGTTGTTTCGGTTCTGGAGAGATAACTTTGTAGTAACAAACTCAACCGCTTGCTTTTATGAAGGCGGAGTAATATATATCATTTCATTATGAAAGAAGAACAGATTTTAATTCGTATAACAGGTCAGGATCGTCCAGGACTTACTACTTCGGTAATGGAAATACTTGCGCTCTACAACGCACATATTCTGGATATTGGTCAGGCAGATATTCATAGTACTCTTTCGTTGGGTATTCTTATCCGTATTGACAATATGCATTCTGGTCAGGTAATGAAAGAATTGCTTTTCAAGGCTGACGAACTGAACGTGAACATAGGTTTTACACCTATTTCTGATGATGAATATGAATCATGGGTTAACCGCCAGGGCAAGAATAGATTCATTCTTACTGTTATCGGACGTACTCTTTCTGCTAAACAGATTGCTGCAGCTACAAAGATTATCGCTGATCAGGGACTGAATATAGACTCTATATTGAGACTTTCTGGTAGAATGAGTATCAAGAAGCCTGAGCGTAACATACGTGCATGTATAGAATTCTCTTTAAGAGGTACACCTGCCGATAGAGAACAGATGCAGGCGGCACTCATGCAGTTGGCTTCAGAACAGGAAATAGATTTCTCTTTCCAGCGAGATGATATGTATCGCCGCATGCGACGTCTTATCTGTTTTGATATGGATTCTACACTTATACAGACTGAATGTATTGATGAGTTAGCTGCTCGTGCAGGAGTGGGGGATCAGGTAAAGGCTATTACCGAGAGGGCTATGCGTGGAGAAATTGACTTCAAGGAGAGTTTCGCTGAACGTGTTGCACTTCTCAAGGGACTTGATTCTCGGGTTATGCAGGAAATTGCTGAAGAAATGCCTATCACAGAGGGTGTTGATCGTCTTATGTCTGTATTGAAACGATGTGGTTATAAGATTGCCATCCTAAGTGGTGGTTTCACATACTTCGGAGAATATCTGCGTCGTAGGTATGGTATTGATTATGTATATGCAAATGAGTTGGAAGTTGGCGAAGACGGAAAGCTCACGGGTAGATATATCGGCGATATTGTTGACGGTAAGCGTAAGGCAGAACTTCTTAAACTAATTGCACAAGTAGAGCAAGTGAACCTAGCCCAGACAATAGCTGTTGGTGACGGAGCCAATGACTTACCGATGATTTCAGAGGCAGGACTTGGCATCGCTTTCCATGCAAAGCCACGTGTTAAGGCTAATGCACAACAATCTATAAATAATATCGGACTTGATGGTGTGCTTTATTTCCTTGGTTTCAAGGATAGTTATCTTGGTGAACAAGGTAAATAGTAAAGCAGTTACTTATAAAAAAAAGATAAGGCAGAAAATACTAATCATTTTCTGCCTTATCTCGTATATATTATTCTAGTCCCACTAGGAGACCGTTTTCAATATCAATTCTTTCAGCTTGTGGATGCTTTGGTAATCCTGGCATGCGCATGATGTCTCCAGCCACAGCCACAATCATTTCTGCACCGGTGTTTATCACTAGGTCACGAATAGTGAATGTGAAGTCCTTTGGTACACCATATCTCTTGGCATCGTCGCTTAGTGAATATTGCGTCTTTGCTATACATACGGGATAATTGCCCAGTCCCCATTCATCAATGCGCTCAAGAGCTTTCATAGCCGACTTCTTGAATACCACGTTGCTTGCGCCATACACATTCTTTGCAACACTGATAATCTTGTCTTTGATGCTGTCTGTTTCGCTGTATGTGAATTTTATGTCTCCTGAAGGATTGTTTGATATCGTGTCTATTGCTAGTTGTGCAAGTTCCATACATCCTTCACCGCCTTTCATATAACCCTCATTCATCGCGAAGCCTACTCCACATTCTTTGCAGTGCTGTCTGACGATTACTATTTCTTCTTCCTTGTCATTGCTGAATCTATTTAGGGTAACGATAACGCTCTGTCCCATATTGCGCATGTTATTGATATGCTTATCCAGATTTTCAAGTCCGGTCTTTATATTGACTGTATTTCCGTTGTCAGGTTCTCCAACCTGCATACCTCCATGCATCTTCAGTCCCATGATTGTAGCCACCATAACAGTTAGCTTAGGTTGTATTCCTGCTTTTCTGCATTTTATGTCAAGGAACTTCTCTGCACCTAGATCAGCACCGAATCCAGCTTCTGTTACAACATAGTCACCGAATGTCATTGCCATTTTAGTTGCTAGAATACTATTACATCCATGAGCGATGTTTGCAAAAGGACCGCCGTGTATGAATGCTGCCGTACCCTCTATAGTCTGCACGATGTTTGGTGATAGTGCATCTCTCAGTAATACTGTTATCGCTCCGCCTACACCAAGATCTCTCACTTTGAAGGGTTTGTTGTCGAGTGTTACTCCAAGTAGAATGTTTTCTATTCTCTGTCTCAAGTCATCTTCGTCTTTTGCCAGACAGAGTATCGCCATAATCTCGCTTGCAGGAGTAATATCAAATCCGCTTTCTGCAACAATACCGTTTGTCTTTGGACCGATACCAGTCGTGATACATCTCAAGTTGCGATCGTTGACGTCAAGAACTCGTTTCCATAACACTTCTTTCAGTGCGAAACCTTCCTCACGATGTTGATAGATGTAATTGTCAAGCAATGCCGCAATCATGTTGTGAGCAGAAGTAATAGCATGGAAGTCACCTGTGAAATGCAGGTTTATCTTGTCCATGGGCAACACCTGTGAATATCCTCCACCTGTAGCACCGCCCTTCATGCCGAAACAAGGACCAAGACTAGGCTCACGAAGAGCCAACACTGATTTCTTTCCCAGTCTGTTCATAGCCATTGATAAGCCGATGCTTACAGTGGTCTTTCCAATACCTGCCTTTGTAGGGCTTATAGCAGTAACAAGAATAAGATTACTTTTGGGAACTTTTTCAGCGTCAATAAGTTTCAGTGGCACTTTAGCAATATACTTGCCATAGTTTTCCAAATCATCACTTGGTAATCCAATCTTTTCCGCAATCTTTTCAATGCGTTCCAATTTGCATTCACGTGCAATTTCAAGTTCCGTTTTCATTTATTTCTCGTATAGTAATGTGTATATTCTCAGTCTGTGATATCCCTGTCAATGTTTATTTCAATTTCATAGCCAGGAAATATTTCGTTGATGTCTGTGATAACTTTCTGCCTCAGTTTTAAGGCGTCTTTTTCTATAAAGCTCACCAAAATGTCAAACTGTATAATCTTTAGTTCCCTGTCAATATACAGTCCGTGCATCTGCATGATGTTTTTATATTTTGCTATTACAGCCCTCATTTGTTTCTGCATATCAAGGGCTGTCTTGTCTTTTGAATTTATCGCATAAATTCCAACAGTGAGAAAGATATTGTATTTCTCTCTTATTTTATGTTGTATATTCTTTGTTATATTGTAAATATCACTTGCGCTCATTGTGTCTTCAACTTCAATATGTACCGAACCTACCATTTCTTCAGGTCCGTAGTTGTGTAGCAGTAAATCGTATGCGCCTTGTACTCCTTCAATCGAAGCCACATCCACTTTGATGCTTTTCGTCAGTTTAGTATCTATGCGTTTGCCTAGAAGTTCGTTTATTGGCTTCAGTGTCATGTCGATACCAGCTTTAATGATAACGATTGATATGAGTCCGCCCAACCATGCGTCAACAGATATTCCCCATATCATCATTACAAGTGCAGATATTAGTGTAGCCGTTGAAATCACTGCGTCAAATAACGCATCTGCCCCAGATGCAGTTAATGCTCCGGAGTTTACAGATTTGCCTACCTTCATCACGTGTTTTCCAAGCAGCAGTTTCACTACCACTGCGATGGCAATTATTGATATAGAAATAAAAGTATATTCAGAAGGTCCTGGGTTTATGATTTTCTTTACTGATTCCACAAGAGATGCCACTCCGGCACCAAGCACGATAAAGGCAATAATTACTGCGCTGAAATATTCTATTCGTCCGTGTCCGTATGGATGTCCTTTGTCAGCAGGCTTGTTGGCAAGTTTTGTTCCGATTATAGTAATCAAACTCGAAAGTGCGTCACTCAAGTTGTTTATAGCGTCAAGCACTATAGCAATTGAGTTAGCTAACAATCCCACGACCGCTTTGAACAGTGCCAGCAATATGTTGATTCCTATACCAACATAACTGGTTTTCACTATTGTGGATTCGCGTGAAGATTCTTTAATCATAATCTTTCTTTGTGATAACGTATGCAAAGATACAAATAATTCGTTAATTATTCATTTTCAGTCTATTAGTTTTTTATAATATTTTGGTAATATATCAAATTCGTATTTTTGACATATATTTTGTTGAAATTAAAAACTTGTTATTTTATTTTGTCGTTGTTCCTATTTTGACTACATTTGTGAATTAATGTCTTCGACTTCTCTTTAAAGTCGTTGGTGTTGATACAATAACTTATAATAATGTAAGAACGTAATGAAACGAATTATCTCATTCTTTTGTGTTATGATTGTGTCTATGTGTGTTTCTTCTGTTTATGCAGATAATGCTGAAGCTGACTATCATGTAGTGCCGTTGCCTGAAAGTATTAAAATATCAGG
>JAGPKZ010000091.1 GCA_018053665.1 Prevotella sp. | reverse complement strand
ACAGAAATTACTATTTCTTATGTAGGAATGTCACCTAAGAAAGTAACAGCATCTGACAACTTAGTAATTACTCTTAAAGACGATAACAAAACTTTAAATGAAGTAGTTGTTATCGGTTACGGTACGGCAAAAAAGAACGACCTTACTGGTTCAGTAACAGCTATTAAACCAGACGCAATGAACCATGGTCTACAGACTAATGCCACAGATATGATGCAAGGCAAAATTGCCGGTGTAAATGTTACTTCTAAAGGAGGTGTTCCTGGTAGTGGCGCAACAATACGAGTTCGTGGAGGTTCATCACTTAATGCATCTAACGACCCATTAATTGTTATTGATGGTCTCGCTATGGATTCTTATGGTGTAAAGGGACTTTCTAACCCATTGTCAATGGTTAACCCTAATGATATTGAGAGTTTCACTGTATTGAAGGATGCTTCGGCAACTGCAATTTATGGATCTCGTGCATCTAACGGTGTAATCATTATTACAACAAAGAAGGGGCGCAAAGGACAGAAACCACAAGTAAGCTATTCTGGAAACGTTTCGGTTTCAACAAAGAAGAAGACTCTTGAAGTTATGGACGGTCCTGCATATACTGAATTCATAAAGAATCTATATGGTGAAAACAGTGATGCCTACAAAGCTCTTGGATGGTATGATAACGACGGAAACCAACACTTTGCTAACACAAATTGGCAAGACCAAATTTACCGCACAGCATTATCTACCGACCATAATGTTACCGTAAGCGGTGGTGTTGGAAATATGCCTTACCGTGTATCTATGGGTTACACAAACAGTCAAGGTATTGTAAAAACGTCTAACTTTGAGCGTTACACAGCAAGTTTCAATCTTTCTCCTTCATTCCTGAAAGATCATTTGACTTTCAATATCAATGCAAAGGGAATGATAGCAAAAAACAAGTATGCTGACGGCGGTGCTATCGGAGCTGCGCTTTACATGGACCCAACTAAGCCAGTAACAGCAGACAACAGTATCTACAATAATTACTTCGGTGGTTATACACAGTGGTATACAAAAGCTGAATTTGGTGATGCTTCCTGGAGTCAGACTAGTAACCGTAATGGTACTAGTAACCCTGTAGCTACCCTAAACCAAAAAGATGACCATTCAATTTCTAGAACTTTGATTGGTAACATTGAAGGTAACTACAAAGTTCAAGGTCTTGAGGACTTGCAACTACACGTAAATGCAGGTATGGATATTTCTAACGGTAAGCAGACTACAACATGGAGTCCTTTCTCTAAGGAAAATAACTATTACGGTTTCTATGGCTGGACTAATCAGAAATCATATAATCTGCAACTTTCCATGTATGCACAATATAGCCATGACTGGCTTGGTAATGGAACAAAAGACGCACCAGACCATCACTTTGATATTATGGGCGGTTATGAGTGGCAGCACTTCCACAACCAGACAGACTATGCAAACTGGGGAACTTATCCTAGCACAAACACTTTGGCAGGTCAGAAGTTTAATGAGAGATCCACAGAGCATGGTGACATTACTCTTATGAAGACAGAAAACTATCTTGTTTCTTTCTTCGGACGTATGAACTATACTTTGCTTAACCGCTATATGATGACTTTCACTCTACGTGATGATGGTTCTTCTCGTTTCAACAAGAACAATCGCTGGGGTTTGTTCCCATCAGTAGCATTGGCTTGGCGTTTAAATGACGAGGCTTGGTTGCGCGACGTTAAGGCTATTAATGACTTGAAGCTCCGTTTAGGTTGGGGTATTACAGGTCAACAAGAAGGTATCGGTGATTACACTTATATCGCAACTTACACTCCTAACATAGCTCACGCATACTACCCACTTTTGGGTGACGGCACAACATATCGTCCAGACGTTTACAATCCAAACCTTACTTGGGAAAAGACAACGACATGGAATGCAGGTCTTGACTTGAGTTTACTCAATAATCGTTTGGGATTCAGCGTTGATTATTACTATCGCAAGACCAAAGACTTGATTAACTCTGTATTCGTTTCTGCTGGTGGTAACTTTGGTAACAAGATGACATCAAATGTTGGTTCATTACACAATAGTGGTATTGAATTCGCAACAACAGTTCGTCCTATTGTCACAAAAGATTTCTCTTGGGAGATGAACTACAACATTACATATAACAAAAATAAGGTTGATGAATTGCTTACAGGTAGCGGAAGTAACTACTATGTAGATTCAAGAGATGGCGGCATCTCTATCGGTACAGGCGGTAATGTAGAAGCAAACGCTGTTGGTCATTCTGTAAACGCATTCCACGTTTATCAACAGGTTTATGACACTAATGGCAAACCTATTACCAATACTTTCGTAGATCGCAATAATGATGGCGTAATAAATGATGCAGATAAATATTATTACTATAAGCCAACTCCAGACGTTACAATGGGATTCGGAAGCAAGTTCCTATATAAGAACTGGGATTTAGGTTTCACAATGCGTGCTAGTCTTGGAAATTATGTATACAATCATAATCTTGCAGCTTCAATGAATGTTGGTAAAGGTTCTGTTTATCAGTTGGCTTATTTAGGAAACCGCCTTACAGAAGCTGTTGCCATTGGTATCACAACTCCTGAAACAAATCAGGTTTACTCTGATTACTTCGTTCAAAACGCTAGTTTCCTGAAAATGGACAATATCACATTAGGTTATAGTTTCCAGACTTTATTTGGTGCAAAGATCTCTGGTCGTGCATATGCAACCGTTCAGAACGTCTTTACAATAACTAAGTACAAAGGAATAGATCCTGAAGTTGATAATGGTGTAGACAACAATATATATCCACGTCCATTCCAGGCTATCGCTGGTGTTACTCTTAACTTCTAAGTAATTTAAAGACATATATATTATGAAACTAAGATTTAAAAATATATTACCTGCAGCAGCTATAGCTCTGTCACTTACAGGATTATCTTCTTGTACAGGTGACTTGGATGTTGAAAATATAAATCCACAGCAGGTATCAAAATTCGACCAGAATGCCATATTCAATAAGGTTTATGCCAATATGGTACTAACTGGTCAGACAGGTCCTGACGGAAACAAGGATATTCAGGATGTTGATGAAGGTGCATCAAACATGATTCGTCAAATCTGGAATGCCAATGAACTTACAACAGACGAGGCCGAGTGTACATGGGGTGATCAGGGACTTCCTGAATACAACCACAACACTTGGGGAGATTCTCATCCTATGTTGCAGGCCCTGTATTATCGCTTAATGTTTGGTGTTACTGTTTCTAATTTCTTCCTGACACAAACTTCTTCTAGTACAGATGCAACAACGCATGTTGAACGTGCTGAGGTTCGCTTTATGAGAGCATTATATTACTATTATATGATGGACTTTTATGGAAATCCTCCTATGGCAACAACTATGGACGAACCAAAGCCAAAACAGGCTACACGCCTTGAGGCATTCAATTTCGTAGAAAGCGAATTGAAAGCTGTACTTGGTGAAAACGCTAATGACAATGCCGATGTACTTTCTGACGCCCCTGTTTCTTATGGCCGTGCGTCAAAGGCTGCAGCAAATCTTCTTTTAGCCCGTATCTACATAAACGCAAAGATTTATACAGGTACAGAGCGTTGGAATGATGCCAAGACTTATGCTCAAAAGGTTCTCAGTGACAAAAACTTCAGCTTACTTACTAGCGATAGTAATGGATACACTGCATATCAGAAACTCTTCATGGGTGATAATGATACAAACGGAGCACAGAATGAAATTATCCTTCCTGCAATCCATGATGGTATCACAACACAGACTTGGGGTGGTTGCTTGTTCATCATTGCTTCAACAACAAATGGTGATATGCTGAAACAGTTCTCTACAGGAACAACAGAAAACTGGGGTGGTAATCGTTGCCGTTTGCAATTCACTCAACAGTTCTTCCCTAATAATGATGCTGCACAGGATTCTTTACCTCCAAGAATCGCTAAAAAGGCTGGAGATGATCGTGCTTTGTTCTATACATGGAAGCGCAAACCATCTATCGAAGACGAATCTTCTTTCGGAAGTGGTTATGCATACGTAAAGTTCCTGAATGTTCACTCAGATGGTACTCAAGTTCACCATACTCAATTTGTTGATACAGACTTCCCTATGCTACGTATGGCAGAAGCTTATTTGATATATGCAGAAGCAGACGCAAGAATCAATGGAGGTAGTTGTACACCAGACGGTATTGAAAAGTTAAACACTCTTCGTACACGTGCGCATGCAAAAGCCTTAACTTCTGCTGACTTAGACGTACTATGCAGTGAATGGAGTCGTGAATTCGGTTTCGAAGCCATGCGTCGTACAACTCTTATCAGATTCAATAAATATGGTGGTCAAAGTGCATACAAATGGCAATGGGAAGGTGGAGAAGAGAATGGTAAGTCTTTCGATGCTCACTACAATATCTTCGCTATACCAGCATCTGACATGAATGCCAATAGTGAGAACTTAAAGCAGAACCCTGGTTATTAATCGATTTGAACATATTGACTACGTTAATTGTTCTAAAAGAAAATTAATATAAAAAGTATATATTATGAAAAAATTAAATATATTGGTTACATTATTGATGGGGGCACTGCTTATCACATCCTGTGATAGCGATCGTGATGACAACCCTACATACACTTTGCCGGCATCATTCACGCTAAATGTACCAGCAAATGCAGACAATAATGTATATGACTTGATTAATTCAAGCTCAATAACATTTACAGTTAACCAACCTGATTATGGTGGTTTTCCATTGCCAACAAACTATACAATGCAAGTTTCAATGGATTCAACTTTCACTGATGCTAAAGATGACAAAGTAGCAAATTATATTGAACTGCCAACACCATTCACTTCAATAACAATGAGTATAAAAGCTTCTGAGTTGAATGAACAAATAATAGCTCTTTATGAAAGTGTGAAGAATACAGACAGCTATGACAATCAAGTTCGCCCTATGTATGTTCGTGCAAAGGCTACAGTATCAACTATTAGTAACAGTATAGTGTACTCAAACGTTGTAAAACTGCCTAATGTGCTAGCTACTTATAAGGCTCCGGATATTTCTCTTCCTACAGATATGTATGTTGTAGGTGGAAGCATTGGCGATTCTTGGAAAACTTGGCAGAAGATGACTCCAGTATTTAATTCAGCTGGACAATTCTACACTGTTGTGTACATGCCTGCTAATGGAGAATTCAAATTCGGTACTAAAGAAAATGATTATAATGGTGCATCTGCAATAAAGACCATTACAGATACAAACAATGCTGCTGGTATATCAGCAGGCTCAGACGACAATATTAAGTTTGCTAACGCAGGCTGGTATGTATTGAAGTTTGTTGATAAGATCAAGGGTGGAAAAATTCAATATGAACTGATTGTCGACAAAGCTGTTGTTAATATCACAGGTACTACTGTAGGTAATTTCGATACTGCTGTTCCTTGTACAGCTCCAGCTGATCAAACGGGCGAATGGGTTTCACAACCTTTCACTGCCGCTGGTGAAGTTCGTGCTTACGTAAAGGTTCCTGGTGCTGATTGGTGGCGCACAGAGTTTACTATGCAAATTTCAACTGGTAATATCCGCTTCCGTGTAGAGGATATTCCAAACAATTGGATGGAAACATTGGGCGCAGACTACTCTATTCAAGCTAAGGTAGGTCAGAAATTATACTTCAGTTTTGACACTGGTAAAGCTAGTTTAAAATAGGACAAAACTCTCCCTACCTCTAAGGTGGGGAGATATTGATAACCAAATAAAAGATAATTCAATATGAAGAATTTATTTATATATGGCGGATTGCTTTTGTCAGCCGTTGCCTTGAGTTCTTGTAACGAGGATTTCGGTGACTGGGCTAATCTCCAGAAAAATGATCAGGAAGCTACCGCTGCCGCTTATGGTCTAAACTTCACTGGATCTGGAGTAGATCTTGACATGAACGCAGAAAAAGTTCAAGACTCATTGGACATTATCGCTGTTACAAGTTCCAATGCTAACGTAGCTAACGTTATAGTTAAGGGTGTTACTGTCAATGGACTTGCAATACCTTATGTACTAAAGGGAACAACTGTTCGTGTTTCAACGTTTAAACTCGACTCTATAGCAAAAGAATCTTTGAAGAGTCAGAAATGTGAAAAGAGAGCTTTAAATGTAACGGCTAGCACATCAGCCATCCTTACATCTGGAGAAGCGGTTGCTATTAGTGGCTCTGCAACTCAGAATGAAACTCCAATAAAGACTCCAGACGTTGATGCCAAAGGATATTTCATGCTCGGTAATGTCAATGATAATGGTTGGACCCCAAACAAGCCTGTTTGGATGACTGAAACAAAAGATGGTTCACATATCTATACTGCTGCTGTAAAAACAACAGGTGATACTAACTGGTTCAAGTTCTTTGGTGGTTCTGGATATGTTGGTGATGGGACAACTTGGGATAATGTAAATCCTGTTGCATTTGGTTGTGCTAAGAATGGCGATCCTGCTACATTTAATTACCTAAGCTGGAAAAACGTACAGACACCAATAATCCAAGGTGCCGGTACATGGATTGTTACTTTTAATGCAAATACATGGACTTACACTGTATCTAAACCAATAATGTATATGGCTGGTGACGCTAACGGTTGGAAACAAATAGACTATTTGGGAAGTACCGATGGTGACAACTTTACTGGCTACATGTACCTAAACAACAAGGGCTTTAAGTTATGCTCTGAAGCAAACTGGGATGGAACTAATTATGGTGCAGACTTATCCACAGATGCACAAGCTGCCAATATTAGTCTTCCAACAGGTGATGCTGATGGTTATTACAAAGTAGACATTAGTTTATCTACAAAGAAAATGACCTTTACTCCGATAACCGTAATCGG
>JAGPKZ010000090.1:5401-6936 GCA_018053665.1 Prevotella sp. | reverse complement strand
GCATTATTCTCATTGCTAAGGCGAGGGAATTGTGCATTTTGATTGTTTGGAGTCCAACGATTATCATAATAATACTGTGATATTGTCGTATTATTTATGAGAGGCCAATACATACTCTTTGTATTAAGTACTCCTGAATAAAGACCTGTTCCCTGGAAAAGGCAATAGAAACCAAAGCCTTTATATTCAGCACCCAAATGCAAAGAATAATACATACCAGGAGTGGTACTGTGACCGATAGCACATTTATCGTTAGCATCAATGACATTATCACCATTTACATCAAGATATTTAATATCACCAGGCTTCACAGTAGAGAAATTCTGCGTTGGACTTGCTGCGATATCGGCAACATCCTTGAAGAGTCCTATTGCCTTCAAACCATATATCTGACCTAATTGGTGACCTGTCTGTACAAGGTTACTATAAAGACGTGGCTCTTCATACTGTTCCTTAATCTCATTGTGATTATAGTTGAAGTTACCTCCTATGTTAAATGTAACTTCACTGATTTTCTTGTTATAATCAAGTCCAATTTCAAAACCTGAATTATCAACAATTCCACCATTTTCATAAGGAGCATCCTGACCAATAACATCAGTATATTTACCGTCTGAAGATACCCATATATTATTATGACGTGTATAATAGCCTTCCAAAGTTACATCTAATCCGTGGAAAAGAGTGGCATCAATACCAACATTATATTTATAAGCCTTTTCATGAGAAGGATTCTCTGTAGCATAACGATCAAGAGTTGTACGACCAAAAGAAGACTTCCAATCTTCACTAAAAGGATATGTTCCTCCTGTCATTGTATACTGCTGAGTATAATATGTCCATGTATTATTTGGCAAGAAGTCAGCATTGATTATACCGGCAGAAGCACGCAATTTCAAGAAGTTGACCCAAGAAACATTCTTCATAAAATGTTCCTTTGATATAACCCAAGCGGCTGACAATGTAGGTGAGAAATTCCATTTTGTGCCTGGTGCAAGTCTACTTGATCCTGATTCAACAAGAGCTAAATCTGCAAAATAACGATTCTTGAAACCATAATGAGTGTACCAAGATGCATCCTGACGATAGAGTACTGTGTTAATACCATTTGTCTCCTCATATTCGTAATCCCATTTCAATTGAGAATATACTGAATGATTGCCAAATGTGTTCTTGTAGTTAAATCCACCATCAAAATGGAAACGCTTGCTGAAACTATTTGTTGTAGCACCGTCTCCCATAGCTGTATCAGCACCACCTGTATAAAGTTTGCCTACAGTAGCTGTACCATCAGCTGTCCAAGTTGCAGAGTTCATACCGTATACATATCCTTTGCTATGATTCTCCAATATATTTGAAGTGTTATCATAAGAAACTCTTAATGTAGCGCCCAAACCTTCTAACCAATCAGAAAGATCTTGCGTAAGAGTGGCATCAGAGAAAAGGCTTCTTGAATGGTTCTTTGTATAAGCCGCGCCTGCACTTTGTGCAACAGGGTTAACTGTTCCATCCCATGTAGCGTTACCACCCCAAGT
>JAGPKZ010000090.1:0-5301 GCA_018053665.1 Prevotella sp. | reverse complement strand
AAGACCAAGTCCCTGACCTAAAATAGAATTACCGATGTTCTTTGCACTACGCTTATCTGTTGTATTATTTGTGATAATAGAAACAGCAGCCGTAGACTGTTCACGTGAAAAGTTCACGTTGGCGCCAACATCAACTAATTGGTCCTTGAATGCAGTTGTATCTTTCTGTGCAGCAGCCGGCAAGCCAAGACTTGCCAACATTGCCAACACTAATATATTATTCTTATTCATTATAGCTATTAACTTTTAAAATGTTAACAATCAACTTTTTATTACCAACCAGGGTTCTGGGTTAATCCATATCCCTTATTAACTTCAGTCTGTGGGAATGGCTCAAGATACCATTTCGAATCATAACCAGACCACCATGTACGTGAGCGGTTATTCAAATCAAACTTCTCATAATCAAAATGTGTTGGCTCATAAAAGCCAGGGTTCGCATTACTGCCCTTGTCTGTAACCTTATCACCATTCCACCATTGTGTATTAGCATCTTTTATGTCATTTACACGAATCCATTTGCCATCAATCTTTCTCAATCGATACATTTTCAATCCGTGTAGCTGCTTTGAAAGTATCTCATCACCAAGTTTATATCTCTTTACATCGAAATATCTAGAGTTACTCATACCAAGTTCGCATACACGCTCACGAAGAATTTCATTCAAAAGATTTGTCTTGTTTGATGTCAAATTCTCATCAGGATTACATTCAACCAACCCCTTAAGACCAACACGTGCACGAATCATATCCACATATTGCAATGCTCCTGTGAAATTATCATCAGCCTGCAATAAAGCTTCTGCATAAGTAAGATAAAAGTCATTTAAGCTAAGGACAACCCATTGAGGTTGAGCACGCAAATATACATTATTTGTACCTGTGATATATTTATTATTACCATATCCAGTAGCAAAGTATCCACTTTGCGTAGAAGGACCGTTCAAAGCACGTGAACCACCATCCCACAACTCGAAATTATTACCACTCACCTTACCTGAGTTTAGAGAAGATGTTTCAAGGTCACCATTCACCATTACAGTTTCATAAAGACGTGGATCACGTGTATAAGTACGATGCTGTAATTCCTGATATTTAGCAATAGTATCACCTTTAACAAACATCTGATCTAGTTTCCCTGCCTTTGCTGTTTCACTCCAATTAAATGGCTTTCCATCTGCCCAAGGGAACATTTCAACATATTCCTGCGTTGGAGAATAAGCATAACGCTCATTCAATCCTCCACCAAGCTGTGTCCACATGTATTGTGTGTCTTTACCAAAAGAAGATACACGTGTTGCGAATATCACTTCAGGACTATTCTGATTTACATAAGCATAACGGAATGCGTAACGATAACCCTCGATAGTCTTTGTAGCAGGTTGAACAAGAGAATAACCTCCATTCGCATTCAACTGTTGTAAGAATTCCTCACATGCTGTTTTACAGCGTGTCCAGCGGTCCTTACTATAGTTTCCATACCAAACAGGACTACTGTCCATAATAGAATAAGTTGAACCATAATATGGCTTATCTGAATTAAACAATGGAGAAGCTGCAAATTGTAAAATCTGACATTTTAAAGCCATTGCTGCTGCTTTTGTCCATCTACCGGTTTCAGAAGTTGGATCTTCAGGTGTCCAAGGCAAAACTTTAGAAGCATCATCAAGTAAATCAACCATAAAGTTTACGGTTTCTTCAACAGAAGCACGTGGGAAGTCATAAGAATTCTCATTATAGGTATAACTACGTTTTACTATAGGAAGACCACCATACATTCTGAACATATTAAAATATGTAGAAGCAATCAGGCATTTTGTCTCTGCCTTCATCTGAGTCTTTTCAGTTTCCTCCATATTTGGTGTTCTGCCAATGTTTTCTTGAAGCAAATAAGCTGAGTGTATCAGTTCCCAACAATTCTCATTAAGATAACCAAAAACAGAAGAACTGCCTGACGTTGAAGTCAGCTGGCCTGAATAATATGATAGATAAACTGATGATTTTGAGAAATGCAACTGCCAACAGTCTGTGAGAGCGTCGAGCTTGCCATTCCAATAGCTAGCAGAGCTATGAGAACTTGTATATGGCAGACCATAATATTGCAGTGCATAAGTACCGACAAGGAACTGTCGTGTATATTCAGCATTATTAAACACTGTATCTATTGTAGCATCAGTACCTGGGGCCTTTCCAAGAAATTTATTACCAAAGGCAATATCATCTGTGCAAGAACCAAATCCTAAGGCTAAAGACAATGTCAGGAATGCTCCAATAAATGTCTTATTATTTAGTTTCATATTAATGTGCGTTTTTTATTGTTTTAAGCAAAATCATTCATTTGCGTTAGAATCCCACCTTTAAAGAGAATGTATATGTCTTCTGAAGTGGATAAGAAGGTGAGCGGCTTGCTGTCGTCTCTGGATCTCCCCATAAATACGGAGTGAATGTCAATAGATTATAACCACTGAATGAAAGTTGGAGCTGATTTAATCCAATTTTCTTCATGAATGGCAAATTGAAATCATAAGCCACCTGCAAAGTTTTTAGACGAAGATACTTGGCATCTTTTTCAAACAAAGTAGATGCAGCATAGTTATTACTTGCATTTTTCAAAGTTGCGCGTGGATATTCATAATTCTGGCCAGGGTTCTCTGCATTCCAAGTATGGTCTATATGATACTGAAGCAAACCACCTTGTGTATTTCCTGTACGGTTTACAAAAGGCTCACAGAACACATCCTCTATCATTCGGCTTACGTTCCATGCACCAGTCCACTGAGTACTTATAGAGAAATTCTTATATGAAAAACCAAAGTTTAAACCCATGACATATTCAGGATCATCGGTGTAACCATAGTTACGGCTCATATCATTACCGTCAATTTTACCATTATGATCAAGGTCTACATAAACGGCATCACCTGGCTGCAAATCATTACCTGCAAGCTGGGTAGGGAACTTCTCTCCAAATTCCTTTTCATAAAGAGCAGGAGTCTCTGCATCATAGAAACGATAGAACTTATACTGTGAGCGTGCTCCAAGGCGATGCCCCTGAGCATACTGATACTGATTATTATATGGTACTTCCTTATCTTCCTTCACTTCATTCTGATTGTAACTGAGGTTTAAGCCAGCCCAATACAAGAAATCTTTTCCTAGTTTATCATTCCATTTAAGAGACAATTCATAACCCCAACTGTCAACTACACCAAGATTTTCGGCAGGAGTTGTGAAGCCTAGAACTGAAGGTAATGTTCCATCATGAAGGAGAATATCTGTGCGATGCTCTTTATAATAATCAACTGTAGCACGGAGTTTGTCTTTTATGAAATAAATATCAGCACCGTAATCTTGCTTAAATGCCTTTTCCCATGTAACATTAGGATTGTTTCTTGACATTTCATACGATCCTTTTGATACAGTATTATTTTCTATACCGAAGTTGTAACCACGGCCTCCACGAGAATATATACCAGAATTGTTCACATTATATGGGTCGTCAAGATACATAAAACGGCTACCACCAATCTTATCATTACCCACAAGACCATAACTTACACGAAGTTTAAGAAAACTTATGGCTTTCTTCAATGGCTTCCAGAAAGATTCGTCACTGACAACCCAACCTAAAGAACCAGCAGGGAACGTACCATAGCGTTTGCTAGGTGCAAAGTTTTCAGAACCATTATAACCAATATTGAACTCTGCCATATATCGGTTATTCCAGTCGTATGTCAAACGGCCTACAACACCTGCATATCCTTGTGGAATATCCGAGAATGTTGAAGGATAATAGTTTTTACTCTGATTCAGCAAGAGCAAAGCACCGACATTATTCAGTCCAAAAGAACGGTTATATGTAAGGGATGTCTCAAAATACCAGTCGCGGTCCCTTCCTGTTTTCTCAGAATAAGCAATCTGGCCCGTCTGACCTGCGATCTTATATCCAATTGAACCATCATTTTTTAATACAGGATAATATGAAGCCATTGGACGTGAGCCTTCCTTTGTAGAACCAAACAAACTGTTGTATGAACCTTTGATCTTAAAAGAAAGACCTTTGGTTATCATATCAAGTTTCTGATTCAACTGTGCATCCAACTGAAGCTTATTATTACTGTATTGGAAAAAACCACCATTAACACCAGCATTACCATAATAAGTAATACCACTTCCACCAACAAACGGCAATTTTAAATCTGAATAATCAGTTGTTGTCTCGACATATCTACCATCGATAATACCAGGACTAGAGAATGGAGTTGCCTGATAAAGGGCCTGAACCATTCCACTTGCGCCCTGACCAGTATGAGGTTTGTTAGAATTATCAACATTACCTGCAATATTGAATGACAAAGTTGTAGTTTTGGTTACATCCAAGTCTAAATTTGCACGATAATTGAAACGGCTGTATTGATAACCGAAATCATAATCCTGTCCAAATTCTTTAAAAAGTCCACCCTGTGTGTACATACCAGCGTTGATAAAGTAACGCATTGTCTTTGTACCACCACTAATGCTTACATTTGTTTTTGTCTGCGTAGTAGACTTCTTCATGATATAGTCACCCCACTTTATACTTGGGAAACGAATAGGATCACTTCCTGTACGGAACTTCTCTATTATAGCGTCAGAAAAGACATGTGCAGTACCATCATTATCGCACATCTTATTATAAAATGTTGCATATCCGTAAGAATCTGCCTGCTCAACCATCTTGGTTGGAGCCAATATTGAGAATGATGTATTAGCTGTAACAGTAGCCTTGCCTTCTTTACCACGCTTTGTTGTGATGAGGACGACACCATTTGCACCACGTACACCAAATACGGCTGTAGCAGAAGCATCCTTCAAAACAGTGATATTTTCAATTTCCTCTGGGTCAATATCTCCCATAGTACGCTCAACTCCGTCTACCTGAACGAGTGGTTCAGCATTATTGAATGTTGCTTGACCACGTACAAACACCTTTGCAGCATCACTTCCTGGCTCACCAGAATATTGGACTGTTGTAACACCACTTAACTGACCAGCAAGGACATTGTTAACTGAACTTACAGGAGTACGAGTCAAGTCATCACCTTTAATACTAGAGAGGGCACCTGTAACGGTAACCTTTTTCTGCACACCATAGGCAACAACTTCAACTGTCTGCAAGTTGTTTGTATTTTCCTTCAGTGTGATTTTCATTCCGTTTTTTGCAATCACGGTAATAGGGTCATAACCCACAAAAGAGATTTTTAACTTTGCACCTGGCTTTACATCCAGGTTAAAGTTACCATCTAGATCTGTCACAGTTCC
>JAGPKZ010000029.1:16494-23637 GCA_018053665.1 Prevotella sp. | reverse complement strand
GTATAAGTTGTGGTTGTGATACTAGCATTATCATCATGTCCCTCAACCCATGTAGGAGAATTATCAGTAAGGATATATGGAGCAGCACCGTCAACGACACTGACATTCATATTATCTGTCTTAGCCAAAAGCAAATGCTTGTCATTATGATCTTTGTTGATAGATGCACCGTCGGCTATTTCTACCCTATCTGTGAGTGTACTTGGAGGAGGAGCAATAGTAATACCTTCTGTCTTTCCAAGGAAATAACTTGTATGAGGAGTTTGATTATATGCCTCCATCTGCCATACTTCACTTTGGCGATATTGAGTATCGTGCCAAAGCGTGTAATTGCGATATCCTGTGGGATATGTTGTAGTATATATTCTGAGGTTTCCACCACATCTTACGATAAACTCTTCGCGCCAGTCACCAAGAATATCACCCTGAAAACAAGGATTATTCTTAGAATCATTGTTCATATTGCAACCTAAAGAAGTAAAGAGTCTGCCATAGCCCGGTTTCTCAATTTTAGCTTCCTTAGCAGTACCTGGACTATTAAGGACTTCATCACACAAATCTCCGTCCCAATAGATTCGGAAATTCAAATCACTCCACTTAAGAAAATTATCAGCTGTGATACCAAGAACATTATCTGTAACTGAACTAATTAAATTTGAAGCGGAAGAACGAGCCTGACATCCATGATAGCTATCAGAGAATTTTCCTATTAAAGCGCGTCCATCATCGGCTGTCGTCTCAAAGCGATAATACATCTCGGATGTAGTTGCATTACGATAGTTATTACCCGGCTTATCCTCATTGCAACCAAAGAATTCAAGTCCATGACGATATGGATCGAAATCACCTACATGTTGTGAATCACCATGACCGAGACCAGTTGTACTCAATCCCTTTCCATTGTCATCAATAACCATGGAACCATATACAATCTCATCTCTACCGTCCATATCAACATCGGCAACACAGAAATTATGATAACCGTTACCATACCATTCACTACCAGGTTGATTACAATTCCAAGCCCAACGCGTAGTAAACTCATGTGTCTGCGGATTGATATCATAAGCGATCATCTTCTCACGGGTGTAGATACCACGAGCTAAAAACAGACTCGCCTTGCGACCGTCAAGGAAAGGAGCACCAAAGAAATATTTTGATGAACGATGTCCATAGTCATCACCCCAAGCAGTTTTAAGATTAGTTTCACCATCTTCCAATCTCTTTAGTGGGAAGTCAGTAATTTGATAGGGTTTACCAGTTTCACCGTTTAAATATAAAAGGTACTCACTACCTGTATGAGTCCAGCAATACTGTGCATCAGTGTGTGAGAAAGTGTTTCTTGTGTTTACTGAAGCATCACCTATTACCTTTGTAGTACCGTCGGAGAAATGAATTTTCATGCCATCAGCACCACGAAGTACTACCTCAGCTTTACCGTCACAATCCCAATCATAAGCAACAATATTAAGTTCTGTACTGTTTAGACTCACCATGTTGGGACCGCAATCAATCCACCACATTCGTGTACCATCTAGTTTATAAGCCTCAAGAATTGCATAGTCTGTAGCATTTTCCAAATACAATGAAGATGCGTCTTTTGTGTTCAGTCGCTTGAGAAGTATCTCTAGTTGTCCGTCACCATCAAGATCAGCCATACTTATATCGTTTGGCTGATAATCAGCTGTGATATCAGAACCGTCTGCATTTGAATATACTTTCTGAAGAGTGATGTCCTTATAGCCAGAATAGTTACGATCAATAAGCTTATAAAGATAACAATTCCAAGATGTCTGTGGTTTACATTGAGGTAGCTCTACACCTTTAACAATAGCGCTTACAGTGTAAACACTAGTAGTACTACCACCAGTGTCATCATAATTTGACACACTCAAAGGCTTGTCATTAAGTTTAACGCCATCCCTATAAACATTATAGGTAACGTCATAATACTCATTAGCAAGAATTCGCCAACTCACGAAAGTACCCTCATTACTTGTTCCGTTTGTACGATGAACAACAACAAGACCACGATCAAGTGCATCTGTCATGCGCTGAGCATTGAGCCCTAGGCACAAGAATAGAATCCAAAAGGATAATAAAAACTTTTTCATTATTAAATATTAAATTACGAAAGAACCAATTAGTTATTAGATTGATAGTTATAATGTCGCAAAGTAATGGAATAATATTCATTAAGAACACCAAAAATCGTTCGTTTTTCTGTAGATTTGTCCTTTTTTATAAAGATAGTTAAATCTAAGCAAATATTTGAGTTTAGTTTACATCAAGAAAAAGATAATTCATATCTTTGCGTATAGAAAAATGTTAGGATATTAAACAAAGACATAATGGTAAAACAAATCACAGATAAAGTATCGTGGGTTGGTAAGATAGATTGGGAGCTTACCAAATTCCACGGAGACGAACTCTCCACAATGCACGGTTCCAGTTATAACGCTTACCTTATTGAGGATGAAAAGACCGCACTTATTGATACAGTGTGGCAACCTTATGATAAGGAATTCGTAACAAGACTGAAAAAGCATATCGATCTGAAAAAGATAGATTACATTATAATGAACCACAATGAAATTGATCATAGTGGTGCATTGGTTGAGTTGATGCGCGAAATACCTGGCAAGCCGATCTATTGCACAAAGAAAGGCGAGGCTATTATTCGTGGGCACTATCATCAAGACTGGAACTTTGTAAACGTTAAGACTGGCGACACTCTTAATCTAGGAGAGAACACAATTACATTCATTGAAGCACCAATGCTTCACTGGCCAGATACAATGTTCAGCTATCTTTCAGGCGAGAATATATTGTTCTCTAATGATGCCTTCGGTCAGCACTTTGCTACTGAGTCACTATATAACGATACTGTAAAGCAGGATGATTTGATGTGGGAAGCACAGAAATACTACGCTAACATCCTTAATCCGTTCAGTATGATGGTGAGCAGAAAGGTAAAAGAGGTTATTGGCATGAATCTTAATATTAAGATGATTTGTCCTAGCCACGGTATTATCTGGAAAGAGAATCCTACACAGATTATCGACAAATACGTTGACTGGTCTAACGAATATAAAGAAAACCAAATAACAATTGTATATGACACGATGTGGCAATCTACACGTAAGATGGCAGAATCAATTGCAGATGGTATTCAACAAGAAGACGCAGCTGTAACAGTGAAATTGTTTAATGCTTCACAAATAGACAAGAATGATATTCTTACAGAGATTTTCCAGTCTAAAGCCATACTAGTTGGTTCGCCAACAATAAACAACGGTTATTCGTATGCAATTGCTGGAATATTGGAAATGGCTCGCGGAATAAAATATAGAGGAAAGAAAGCTGCTGCGTTCGGATCTTATGGTTGGAACGGTGATGCTCCAAAAATGATTACAGCGCATTTGCAGGAAGCAGGATTTGAAGTCGTGAACGAAGGTATAAAGAAACAATGGATTCCTGACGAGAAAAATCTGGATGACTGCGTAGAATACGGTAAAGAATTTGCAAAAGCAACAAAATAAATTATTAACAATTTAAAATTTAACAACATGGAAAAGTATGTTTGCGATGTATGCGATTACGTATACGACCCAGAGGTTGGAGATCCTGATGGCGGGATAGCTCCTGGTACATCTTTTGAAGATCTTCCAGATGATTGGACATGTCCAGTATGTGGAGTTACAAAAGATGATTTTCAAGTACAGAAATAATTAATAAAGTAACAAATAAAAATCCCAATGCTCATAATGAACATTGGGATTTTTTAGTTATGTTATATCTGTAAATTACATTGAAGCTACAGAAGCACTGTCTATCCATGAATAAACCATACTGAATAAACCAAACATGACTATTCCTGCTGTGCAGATTGCAAGAGCTAACTTAGTGCTACTTGCGCTCTTGAAAGAAGGAAGAGGATTCTCATTTGGCTTGATATACATCGCCTTTACTATCAACAAATAGTAATAAAGACTTATTACTGTGTTGATTAATGCTATGAATACCACAGAGTAAATCAAGATACCTGGTGTTGTAGATAAAGATGCTCCCTTTACTGCAGCCATGAAAACAAAGAACTTGCTGAACATACCTGCAAATGGAGGAATACCACCAAGAGAGAACAAAGCCAAGGTCATAAGGAATGCCAGTTTTGGATTTGACTTGTAAAGTCCATTATAGCTCTCCATATCTACAGTTCCATTATTATGTTCCTCGATGCTACTGATAACAGAGAACACAGCCATATTGGCTGCTACATAGACAAGAACATAAAAACTAAGAGTTGTATAACTCATTGCAGAATTACCAACAATAGCAAGAACAATATAACCAGCCTGAGAGATTGAACTGAACGCCATGAAACGCTTGAGGTCTCTCTGACGAATAGCAAACAAGTTGGCTATAGTAATTGAAAGAACAACTACAATACACAACATATACTGCCAATATTCTACCATAGGACCAAATACCTTGATCAAGATAGAACAAAGAGCAAATGCTGCCGCACCCTTACTAACTACAGAAAGATAACCTGTCACAGTTGTTGGTGCCCCCTGATATGTATCAGCTGTCCAGAAATGGAATGGAACCAAAGAAAGTTTGAAGCCGAGTCCACTAAAGAAGAATACCATACCCATTATTGTAAGAGGTGTAGCTGTAATCTTAGCTGCTATATCATCAAAATACATAGTTCCCATAGCTCCATAGATAAATGATATACCATAGAGCATTATGCCACTTGAGAAAGCGGCAGTAAGAACAAACTTAGCCGCAGCCTCAGCTGAATTATGACGATACTTGTCAAGACCGACCAAACAAGCCATTGGAATAGATGCCATTTCGAGTCCTAAGAAGAAAAGCAGGAAGTGATTAGCACTAACCATCATGTTCATACCAAGAAGAGTTGATGCAATAAGGATGTAGAACTCACCTTCCTTGAATTGTGTATCAGGACGCTGCAACCACTCACGACTCTGTATCAATACGATCAAGGCTCCAAAAGCAAGGATTGTCTTGATGATACCAACAGAAGGGTTTGTATAATACATTCCACCAAAAGCCACAGAAGCGGTAGTAGGGAATATATTAATCACAATATGTGCAGCCATGAGCAGACAAACGAGAGGATTAAACCATACACGTGGAGAACTGTTAGCCTCTCCGCTTACAGAAGAAGGCATTACAGCTCGCTGTGATGTCGCAAAGTCTGCAATGAAGACGATTACCAAAAGAGCCATCAAAGTGACTTCTGGTATCATATTTAAAAATTGACTATAATCTATATTCATAATAAATCTTTAATCTTAATAATTAAAATCTACATTACAGAGCTGCTACTGTAGTGCTCATAATATGATTGATAATTGGAGCAACAGCATCGCTGATTACATTACTTGCCCAAAGTGGGAACAAACCAAGACCAGCAACACAGAAGATAAGACCTCCTATTGCTAATCTCTCATCCCAAGTTGCGTCGTGAAGTTCAAAGAACTTCTTGTTTGGTACCTTCTGGAAAAGAATTTTACCCACAACACGAAGAATGTAAACGGCTGTTATAACGATAGATGAACAAGCGATTATAGTACATACACGATGGAACATGTCTGCATTCTGGAATGCACCTACGAAGATTGTCATCTCAGCAACGAAACCAGAGAAACCTGGTAGACCTAAGTTTGCCAAACCTGCTATAACATAAGATACAGAAAGGAATGGAAGTACTTTCATCAAACCACCAAGATAACGTACGTCTCGAGTTCCTGCACGGTGATAAATCATACCGATACAAGCGAAGAACAATGCTGTCATAAGACCATGTGAAAGCATCTGAAGTACAGCACCTGTGATTGCAGTCTGATTCATCATACACAATGCGAAAAGCACCATACCACAGTGTGATACAGATGAATAAGCATTGATATATTTCAAGTCGGTCTGTACACATGCAGCGAGAGCACCATATACAACAGAACATGTTGTAAGTATTAGGAATATCCAAGATAATTGCTGTGCAGCCTCAGGCAACAAGTACATTGCTATACGGAAACATCCGTAACCACCAAGCTTCATAAGTACACCTGCATGGAGCATTGATACAGCCGTAGGGGCTGAAGCATGACCGTCAGGAGACCATGTATGGAATGGGAACAAAGCACCAAGTACACCGAAACCAATAAAAATGAATGGGAAGAATACCTTCTGAACAGCTACTGGTATATTATGGAGAGCAGCAATTTCATTAATATTCATTGTTGTCGCACCACTGAAATAATATATACCGAGAATACCAAGAACCAAAAGAGCACTACCACCCATAAGCATAAGTGTAAGCTTCATTGCTGCATATTCCTTAGGACCTGTACCCCATACACCTATAAGAAGGTACATTGGGATAAGAGCAACCTCATAGAACATGAACATCGTGAAGAGATCGGTTGATATAAAGAAACCGAACACACCAATGCTAAGAAGAACAAACCATAAGAAATATTCTTTCTTCATTGGTTCGAGCTGCCATGATGCAAAAGTACCTGTGAAAACGATAACAGCAGAAAGCAGAATCATCACAACAGATATACCGTCAACACCAACACTATATGCTATATTAAGAGGAGCAAACCAAGGTATGCTATACGTAAACAGCATCAAATCAGTATTACCTGCATGACGCATCTGAATGAAAGTGATAGTAAGCCATATCGCAAGACCAAGCAATGCAGAGGCTCCAACAACCATCACGCCACGTACTTGATTGTCATTCTTTGCTAACCAAAGACCGACAAGCATAAGTACCGGAATTACTACGAATAATGTTAATATACTCATTTTTCTATTTATTCTTTATTAAATCTTCATTATTCATTAGCTGAGAATGCAAAGCAAAATCAGAGTCAAAGCTACAGTACCAGTAAGGAACCATGCAGCATAAGAACGAACGTCGCCACTCTGCCATGGACGAATAGTCTCACCGGCTTCCTGAGCACTCCATGCCATGAAGTTAAAAGTACCATCGATAACATGGCGGTCAAACCAAGCAATAGGCTTAGAGAAACAACCAAACACGATTTTATGAGTAAAGAACTGCCAAGCGTCATCAATATAAAAACGATTGAGAGCTGCCTT
>JAGPKZ010000029.1:0-16394 GCA_018053665.1 Prevotella sp. | reverse complement strand
AATGCAAGACCACGCTTGATATCACTCTGGCAACAAGCTACTGCAGCTGCATAGAATGCTGTGAAAGCAGCAATATAGGCTACCCAGTGAAGTTGATTAGGAGCATATTGTACCCAGATTGGGAAAAGACTTGCTACCTGATATACACCAGCAACAACCATTGTTGCGGCATGAATCAACGCTGATACTGGAGTTGGACCTTCCATTGCGTCTGGCAACCAAATATGCAATGGGAACATTGCACTCTTACCAGCACCACCAATAAACATTAAGAACAAAGCTGAAGGCAACAACCAAGAATACTTAGCTGCAACAGAAGCCAACTTACCGATAAGGTCAGGATTGGCATTCATGTCGTAATTGAATGTTCCGACATAGTAGCTAAAAAACAAGATACCGATCAAGAAGAACAAGTCTGCGAAACGAGTTACAATGAAAGCCTTCTTTGAAGCGTGTACGGCTTCATGTTTAGGATAGTAAAATCCAATCAACAAATAAGAACATACACCAACCAACTCCCAGAACATATACATCTGGAAAATGTTTGTAGCTACAACTAGTCCAAGCATACTCATGGTGAACAAAGAAAGATAAGCATAGAAACGCTGGAAACCATGTTCGTATTCCTCAAACTTATATTTATCATCACGCTCAGCCATATAGCCGAAACTATAAATATGGACCATAAAACTTACCGTTGTGATAACGATCAACATCATCACGCTTATTGGAGTAAGACGTAAACCAATGTTGAATGTAAGAAGTTCGGTAAATTTCAACCAAGTAAAATTAAATACGGTAACTGTCGGGTATAAACCAGTAGCAGCATCTCTTCCTATGACAAAGAAATACTCATAAGCAGTATACAATGACATTGCGAAAAGGCTACCCAACATTATGGTACCGATAAAACCGGCAACCGGCTTTTTCATCTTCATACCACAAAGACCAAGAACCAAGAAGCTCAAGAATGGTAGAAGAAGTATTAAAAATGCATAACTGTATTCCATTTTCTTTTAGAATTTCATGTTTTCAATACTGTTCACCTGGTCACTGTGATAGTTACGGTAAACATTAATAATAATGGCCAAAGCCACGGCTGTCTCAGCTGCACTTACTCCTATAGAAAACAAAGTGAAGAAGAAACCTTCAAGCTGTCCTGGAAAAAGAATGCGGTTGAAGACTGCGAAATTTAAATCTACAGAATTCAATATCAATTCTACAGAGATAAGCATAGCTACAAGGTTACGACGCGTAACAAAGCCAAACACTCCGATAAAGAAAAGTAGTGTACTAAGTGCTATAAAATATTCTACAGGGATATTCATTTCTTGTCCTCCTTTCGTGCAATCATTATACCTCCAATGATACATGCCAAAAGGAATACTGAAATGAACTCGAATGGAAGTACATATTGATACTTACCACTTCCAAGAAGGGCTGTACCAATTTGATCCATCGGAACTTCTGTATCAGTAACCTGCGCAGCAGCATTGATAAAATTATTCTTAATTAAAACTACACCTACAGTAGCAAGACCTACAAGCGATAAAAGCAAGCCGCTCATTACACGGCTACCCTTGAAACGCTCAATAAGTCCTTGAAGTGAACGCTTAGAAACAAGCTGAATAGCGAAGATATACATAACAGTTATACCTCCGGCATATACAGAAATCTGAGCGGCACCCAGGTATGTGTAGTCAAGCAGGAAATAAATTCCCGCAACACCAAACAAAACGAAGAGCAAGAATGTTGCTGCCCTTATGATTCGCTTTGTAATTACGCACATTACGGCTGATCCAAGAATGACTACAGCCAAAATGCAAAACATAACTAAATTTGCCATAATCTATTACTTGGTTTTAGTGTTAAACTTACCGATAGTCAAAGGTGCACCACCATCAATGATGTTTGCAAGGCTACCACCTTTATATATTTCTTTGTCAAGATGATATGCCAACTTATTGCGGTCGAATACTGAATTCTCGAAATCATTTGTAAATTCAATCGCGTTAAAGTTACAAGCATTCACACACAGCTGACAAAACATACAGTCGCCAAGATCATACTGATAATCATCAAGTTTTTTCTTTTTACGACCTGTTTCAGGATCCTCCTCCATGTGAGCAGTAATCTTGATTGTATCATTTGGACAAGCTTTCTCACACATTGTACAAGCAACACAATTGTGGCTTTCATCCTCATTTCTTTTGAAAACGAGACGGCCACGATGACGCTTAGCAACATGGAGGGTAGTCTTGCGGTTTTCAGGATACTGCTCTGTACTCTTTGGAGTGAAGTACTCTATCAGAGTAACTTTCATACCAGTAGCAAGAGTTTTGATTGCAGCTCCTATCTCACCGAAATATGATTTATTATTTTCCATTTTATTATTCAATATTTATATTCTATTGCCTATGCAGATTAAAAAGTCAAACCAAATGCGACACAGCAAGTAGTAAGAACAAGCACGAATAGCATAAAAGGCATGAGATATTTCCACTCCAGTTTCAGAAGATTATCAATTCTAAGACGAGGGAATGTCCAACGGACCCACATAAGGATCCATACCAACATAAATGTCTTGCCGAAGAACCAAATAAAACCAGGTATCATATTCATCAAATTGTCAAATCCAGGAATACCGACGTTCAATGGTGCCCAACCTCCGAGGAAGACTGCACTGGCAAGTCCGGAAATAACAAATAGATTCAAATACTCTGCAAGATAATAATATCCGAAACCCATACCTGAATACTCAGTATGATAACCAGCAGTCAACTCACTTTCGGCTTCACCCAAGTCAAACGGACCACGGTTAGCTTCAGCATTACCAGCGATAAGGAATACGATGAAAGCCATGATTGCAGGAATATGACCTTGAATAACAAGCCATTTCCATGGACCAACCTGAGCCTCAACAATACCACTCATCTGCATAGTACCTGTAAGAATGACTGCGCAAATCAGACATAAGCCTAAAGATACCTCATACGAAATCATCTGAACGGCAGCACGCATTGCTGATATAACGGAATACTTGTTGTTTGAACCCCAACCAGCAAGGAAGATACCCAGAACACCAATTGAACTAATTGCTGTAACCAAGAATATACCTACATTGAAATCCAAAACGTGCATACCCTTATTCCAAGGAAGGAAAGAGAATGTACCAACAGAAGCTATCATCACAAGGAATGGAGCTATCGCATATAAAAGTTTATCAGACTTATCTACTGTGAAGATTTCCTTTATAAGCATCTTCAAAACGTCTGCAAACACCTGAAATATACCCCAAGGACCTACACGCATAGGACCAAGACGGCACTGGAAATAAGCACAAACCTTACGTTCCATAAAAATCAGTACGATACAAATAAGCGCATAAGCTGTCAAGACTAACAGTCCGACGAGTACGCACTCAATAAGAATGGTACAGAAACCAGGCAACCCCAAAGTCTGACTGAGGAGTGCATCGAACCATTTTGTTACTATACTAAAATCAAACATAATTTATCTATCAATATCAGGAATTACGAAATCAATTGCAGCACCAGTTGCTACCAAGTCAGCAATCTTTTGTCCACGAAGCATCTTATCGAATGCACCAGTCAATGTCAATCCCATTGGGCGCATCTTCAAACGATAAGGGCTCTTATCACCATGAGAGTCGAGATAAACTCCAAATTCACCAGCTCCACCTTCTACAGAGAAGAACCACTGACCTTCAGGAACCTTAATGATAGGCTTCTGCTTGATATAGAATTCACCTTCAGGAATATTGTCAATGATCTGTTCTATAATGTTCAAACTCTGATAAATTTCCTTGATATGAACAATGTAGCGAGTCATTGAATCAGCTCCTGTAAGAGTTATTTCGTCAAAGTTCACCTTATTATATACACCATAAGGATGGTTTTTGCGAACATCATTATGCCATCCAGCTGCACGTCCGGCAGGACCAGTAACAGCATAATTTATACAATCGTCAAGTCCCAATGGGCCTACACCTTCCAAACGCTGATGTGTAATAACATTATCACCAAACACGTCCATGTATTCCTGAACCATTGGGCGCAGATATTTACAAAGAGTCTTTGTATTCTGTACAAAGTTTGGATCGATATCATCCTGAAGACCACCGATACGATAATAGTTTTGTATCAATCTACCACCAGTTGTCTCTTCCATTACGTTAAGCACATGCTCACGGTCACGCATACAATAAAGGAATGCAGTCAAAGCACCCAAGTCTTGTGCACATGTACCAAGGAACAACAAGTGATTATTAATACGCTGTAACTCATCCATTATTGTACGGATATACAGAATACGGTCTGAGAGTTCTATTCCCATACCCTCTTCTATAACACCAACTAACGCATGACGCTGCATCATCGCACAAAGATAATTCAAACGATCTGTAAATGCGAGAGTCTGAGGGTAAGTCATACTTTCAGACATTTTTTCCATACCACGATGAATATATCCTAAATGTGGATATACACCCTTGATAGTCTCACCGTCTACAACAGTCTGCAATCTTAGTACACCATGCATACTAGGATGGTTTGGCCCCATATTTACAACGAAATCATCTTCATCAAAAAGACGATGCTGTGTTGCTACAAGATTACCGTTTCTGTCAAGATTCCATTCTGTGGTGAAATCCGTTTCAGGTTCGTCTGTAACAGGACACTTATTATTCTCAGGACTTTCATCAAAATCTTTGCGAAGAGGATAACCATTGAAATCCGTACGAAGAAACAAGCGACGCATATCTGGATGTCCCAAGAACTTTATTCCCAAGAAATCAAACACCTCACGCTCAAGCAAATTAGAGGCATTCCAGAGATTAAGAGTTGTTGGAATAACTACATCATCGCCAACCTTCTTACCTATAGTCTTAACAGAGCAGCGCTCATGAGTATCTGTATTTTCAAGAATGTAGATACATCCGAGACCTTCTTCTCCAAAGTCTTCACCAATTATGGTAACAAGGTAATCGAAATGCTTCTCGTTCTTCAACTTTGCCATTTCAGAAGCAAAGTTATCGAAATTGAGTTCTATATTATTTAGTTTCATTTTCTTATACCTTATTAATCAGTTAGCTCTTTATTTGGATCAAAATCTTCAGGAACATCCGTTACGATGATAGGAGCTCTCTTTCCAAGTTTCTCAGATGAAGTTATTACCTCATTGCTGATTCCACGCAAACCACCCTTGCTTAAAGATAGTTCACGTTCCTCCTTAGTCATCTTATGGTTTGCGCCACCAAAGAATTTTTCAACCTTAACCTTACGCTGCAATTGCATCATACCATAAAGAATGGCTTCTGGACGTGGAGGGCATCCTGGGATGTAAACATCCACTGGGACAAGCTCGTCTATGCCACGAACTACATTATAGCTCTTTTTGAAAGGTCCACCACTAATGGTACAACCACCAACAGCTACAACGTACTTCGGTTCTGCAATCTCATCATACAGGCGCTTGAATACTGGTGCCATTTTATTGGTAATGGTACCGGCACACATAATCAAGTCTGCTTGACGTGGAGAGTTACGAGTCACCTCAAAGCCGAAGCGAGAGAAGTCGTAACGCGCACAACCTACTGACATAAACTCAATTCCACAACATGAAGTACCAAAAGTAAGTGACCAAAGAGAATTGCTTCGTCCCCAGTTAATAGCCTGATCCAATGAACCAAGCATTACATTTACTCCGCCTTCGTTTAATTCCTGCGTAATTTTTTCAAGAGTGTCATTATCCTTGAACTCGTCATAAGGAATACTCTTAATGTGAGGTTTTCTTACTTCCATTCCAACGCTCCTTTCCGCCAAGCATAAGCCAGGCCAAATACTAATACTACCAAGAAGAAACCAATACTAACCAAAGCCATTGGCCCAAATTGTCTAACGACGACTGCCCATGGATAGAGGAACACAGTCTCTATGTCAAACATCAGGAAAAGGATGGCAAAAAGGTAATATCCAATGTGTACAGGCAGCCAAGAAGAGCCGCGAGTAGGGATACCACACTCAAATGGTTCACCCTTTACCGGATTGTAAGAACGCGGACCGATAAGCTTAGCAATGACATAAGATGCCAATACCAAGAACACAGCCGTTATCAAAACGGTAATGAATAAAGTAAAATACATAAAATCTATAACGTTATTATAATAATCTGTTCTAACTACGGCAGATAGATAATCCACCAAAAGCGACTGCAAAGTTAGCAATAATATTATAAACATTACGCAATATTAACAAAAAAAAGCCACATAAATAAAAAAAGCATCGGTATTAAAACCGACGCTCTATAAGTTCAAGGCACATTCTACTGTTATGATAAGGACATTTCCAGAAGCCAGCTTTGTCATCTACTACGTTCAGCGTTCCGTCATCGAGTTTCGCCCAATGCCATTCTCCATTGCCCCAATCAACAAGATACTTCTGTATAAACGACCAGCATCTTACAGCTACCCCAAAAGATGTTTCCTCTCTAAAATACTGATATATATTTATGTGCCCTATAATATTTTCACATTGTACCCACCATTGTCGCTGCATATCATAACTGTCATCATCTTTCCAATGTTCATATATCATACTCCCATCAGAACGCAGTCCTTCATCAGCCGCCACAGCAATTTTTCTTATTATCGGTTCTATTTTCCTTAAGACCTTCTTGTCATCAAGAACCAATGCAGATTCATGCAAAAGCCAACTAGCCTCAATATCATGTCCATAACTCTCTATGTTTCGTTTACCATTCCATTTATCATCAAAGAACAAATCCAGATGATATGTTTCTGGGTTCAGCATTTTGTCAGTGAATATATCAAGCAAGTTGCGAATACTTTGTTCCAAATTCTTATCTTTCCATACACGATAAAGATTAGTGTATGGTTCAATAATATGTAGATGAGTATTCATCGTTCTGCTTCCATTCTCATCCTTATCACTCAAACGCATATCGTCAATAGGCTTCCAGTCACGCGTCAGAGCTTCAATATAACCATTATTATCTACATCGAAAGCATGTTTTTCTATATCATTATATAATGATATAGCGGTGTCTAGAGATTTTTTGTCACCAGTAGCACGAGCATATTCACTTAAGCCATATATAGTAAAGCCGATAGCATAAGTCTGTTTTTTACAATCCAAAGGATTACCTTTATAGTCCAAAGACCAGAAAACGCCACCAAACTCTTTGTCAATGAAATGATCTAAGATATAATCTCTTGCACGAGTTGCAGCATCAAGATATTCTTTTTTACCAAGCACTCTATATGCTGCTGAAAAACTCCACAAGATTCTAGCATTCATTATGGCACCCTTATCAGCATCAGCATGGACAACATCATGACCGTCTACCCTACCATAATATCCACCGTTGACATTGTCTGTAACATTGTCTATCCAGTATCGCAGGATGTTGTTTTCAAGAACATCCTGCATTGTCTGTTTAAAACTATCCATCAATATTCTATTTTACGTATATCCTTTAACTTGGCATTGATATCTTTCATCTTACTCTTTGTCAACGGATAAACGACCATGATAACAACCATAATAACTGCAACAACAGCAGGTATGTAACTCATCGTAAGTTTCATTCCAAGAATAGCACTGTCTGTCTGATGCAATGCATTTGGAACTAGTCCAAAAGAAGCAAACAACCATAACACTGCACTTCCGGCAATAGCTCCACCAAACTTCTGTGCCATAGAGCCTGATGAGAATATAAGTCCTGTTGAAGATGTATTGTCCTTTATTGCGGCATAATCAGCTACATCAGCATACATACTCCAGATAAGAGGAGAGATAATTCCTGTACAAACAGATATCAAAATTTGCAGCAACAACATTGTTACGAAACCCACATTTGTACACGGCAGATAGAAGAAAAAACAACTAAGAATAGCCATGCCGATACAAGAAACAGCAAAAGTACTGCGCTTGCCGATTCTGCGACTAATAGGAACAGCCATAACAACTCCTACCATATTGCAAACTTCACCGACAGCAAGGAATAAACCGGCAAAAAACAAGAAACTAACAATACCAAGATTTATATTAACATTCTCACCTATATAATACTTGAAATAGTAAGCAACCGTTGCACCACGTACCGTATTAAATAAGTTTGAACACAAAGCTGCAGCTGTCAGCAACCACCAAGGAGAGTTTCTCAACAAGGAAGAAACATCCGAACCAAGAGATGTGGCTTTAACTTTTATATGCTCTTTGGTAATTCTAAAACATAATAGGAACAAGAAAAAGCAGAAGACTGCAATTACAATCATTGCCCCCTGCCATGCACCAGTTTCGGCATAACCGTGCGCCTTAAATAAATCACAAAGAGGTTCCCACGCAAACAAAGCGATGAATGAACCTGCATAAGCGAAAAACATTCTAAAACTAGAGAATACCGTTTTTTCGTCAGAATCATTTGTCAATACTCCAAGCATTGAACCATAAGGAACATTGATGCCTGTATAGACTGTCATCATGAGTATATATGTAACATAAGCCCATATCAGTTTTCCGGTTTCTCCCAGATGAGGTGTAGTAAACAGAAACACTCCACATATTGCAAAAGGAGCAGCAAACCACAACAAGTAAGGACGATACTTACCCCATTTTGTCTGTGTACGGTCGGCAAGAATACCCATCATCGGATCTAATATAGCGTCCCAAACACGAGTAACCAACATCAATGTTGCTGTGGCGCCAAGTGACAGTCCAAATACGTCACTATAGAAAATCGGAAGATAATATGAAAATATCTTCCAGAACATACTACTAGACATGTCACCAAAGCCATATCCTATTTTCTCAATTAGTTTAGATTTTGTCATTAGATTATTATTTAAATCAATCCATAAATTACACAGAATTGCAAATATAGTAAAAATTAGAAAATTCTACGTAATTTATGAATTAAATATTAAAGTTTTTTATTCTTAGCAATAAGTTTCTTTATTGTCTCAACAGAAGAACTTGTCGTAAAACCGTCTTCCGGTGTGTGCATACAATAGTCTACAAGTTTGTCTATTGTAGAAACAGCTACATGCATACGAGTATCCGAACTCGCATAATAGATAAAGACCCTGCCGTCTTCGTCAGCAATCCAACCATTAGCAAAAACAACATTCATCACGTCACCAATATATTCTTCACCTTTAGGAGCAAGCAGATAACCACCAGGCTGTGCAATAACTTTTGTTGGGTCATCAAGTGCGGTCATATACATATACAACACATAACGCAATCCAGAAGCACATCCACGCACACCATGTGCAAGATGCAGCCATCCGTGATTTGTTTTTATAGGATGAGGACCTTCACCATTCTTTACTTCCATAATTGTATGATAATGACGCAAGTTGATAATTTTCTCATCTGCAATCTCCGCATTAGTAATATCATCAACAAGAGCCCAACCGATACCACCACCTGTGCCTGTATCAATAAATCCATCCTGTGGACGCGTATAGAAAGCATACTTACCTTCGATAAACTCAGGATGCAAAACAACATTACGCTGTTGGCATTTTGTTTTCAAATCTGGTAAACGTTCCCATTTTATCAAGTCTTTTGTACGTGCAATAGCAGCGGTTGCGGTAGCAGCACTTAAATCTCCAGGCTGTGAATCATCATGACGTTCAGCGCAGAAAACTCCATAGATATATCCATCTTCATGCGCAGTAAGTCTCATATCATAAATATTTGTCGCAGGAACAGCATCATCAGGCATAGTTATAGGTTCATCCCAAAACCTGAAGTTATCCACTCCGTTAGGACTCTCAGCAACAGCAAAGAAACTTTTTCTGTCTGCACCTTCAACACGCACAACAAGCAGATATTTTCCATTCCATTTGATGGCTCCACTATTAAGAGTAGCATTCATCATTATACGCTGCATCAAATATGGATTATCCTTTTCATTAAAATCATAACGCCATTCCAATGGAGTATGCTCTGCTGTTAATATTGGATTTTTATACCTTGTATAAATGCCGTTTCCAAACTCTTCTGGTTCATTGGCTTTTATTATCAACTGTTCGTATCGTTCACGCAGTGATTTTACCTTTTCTTGAAAGCTAATCATAATTATATTTTGTTTATTTTATTTATCTATATCTTTGACAAACAACGTTTGCTTTATGTCATAGAACTCTTTAAAATCATTCTCTGTAGAATGTCCGGGATATGAAATATAAACTTCCTTATCTTGATCCCAAGCATTGCGCCAAAACAGGACATAACTCAATTTGTAATTTTTCAGCACTGTCCACAATGTATTTGTAAACCAGTTTGCATAAGGTAGTTGCTGGCAACCTGTTTCTGTCAAGGCTACAATTTTCTTTTCCTTCTTACCTATTTGTGTGATTTCGTCCAAATCATGTTTCAGGCTCTTCTGATATTTTGCATTATCCTTGTCAAACTCGTATAAATCTACCCCCAAAATATCAACATAACTGCTTCCAGGGTAATATTTCATGAAATCATTATATCCACTATTAGGAGAGAATGCCCATACAATATTATCACAATGATATTCCTTTTCAAGTTTATCATGTGTCAGCATGTATAATCTTTTATATTCTTCAGATGTGCAACTCTCTTTACCCCACCAGAACCAACCACCACTCATTTCATGCCAAGGACGGAATATTACAGGTATCTTCACACCGTCTTCCGTCTTTAACGAATTAATAAATCCAGCTACAATCTTTAACCAACCATCAAATTTTGAATACATACTTCCTTCAGGAAATATCTCCTTCACGGCATTACCACTTGGATCCCATGCTGATTTACCTGTAACAGGATTATGTGGATGCCAACTCAATGTTATAATTCCATTTCTTTTATATTGTGCTATTATTTCATTGCGGATTCTATCAAATGGAACTCCGTCTAGATTCTTTTTGTGATCTAATTCAATCTCGCCCAAATCAAATCCCATAACTGCAGGATAATCACCAGTAACAGACAAAACGTCAGATTTACCAACATCCCATTTCCAATTTCTTCCATACACAGGATCATCTTGATGTCCTATCATTATACCAACCTTTTCCAAAGTTCTAAGGCGTTTAATCAATTTGTACGCAGGTGTATTCGCATTAACACCCATAGCTAGGAAAAATATTGCATTAAGAATTGTAAATCTCTTCATAATCAAGAATTTAGTTATTAAAACTCACATCATTTCACATTCAAGTGTTCCTTTATATAATTCTGCCATTCATCCCATTGTTCCTGATACCAATAATGCCCCGTCTGCTGATATACACTCAATTTCTTTGGAGCCGTAACGATATTATAAAGCCCATAAGATGATGTAGGAGGTACTACTTCGTCATTATACCCGAAAGAATACCATCCAGGAACATTAATTCGTCTGGCAAAATTAACACCATCATAATACATACTAGCATCTACTTTCACCTTGAGTGATTTATCGGTATTCTTATAAAAATAATGCGGCCAACCACCTGCCACTCCATGTACTTCTGCCGAATAATCGCACATAGCATCATGCACTACACCAAGAAATGTAATGCGTTTATCCAACGCAGCAACAGCTAATGAAAGGAAACCACCCTGACTTGCACCAGTCACGCCTATAGTTTTTCCGTCCCATTGAGACAATGAAGCTATATAATCAACACCACGTACCGCACCTGTAACCACACGTTTATAATAATTTTTGTCAGGATTATCTATATTTGTATCCCAGTAATTATTCAGTGCGCCAGCAAGCAAATTGTCATAAACACTCTGTGGCATCGTAACAGGAATACCATGTATACCGATTTCTAGTACTATAGCTTTACCCGGGGCTGTGTATGTATCACCACTATAAGGGCGAACGCCAGCACCAGGAACTCTAAGCAACGCTGGGTATTTACCTTGTTTTACAGGAACAGACAATATTCCATATATTCTACTGTTGCTCGCATCATTCACATAACTTATTTCATATACATCATCATCTACTGTAGAACGTTCCGGCAAAAGTCTCTTTGTGGGATTCAAGTCATTCAGCCTTGCGTCTTTCAGCACTTTGCTCCAGAAAGCATCAAAATCCTTTGGTTCATGCGCATAAGGAATTAGTTTTTCCGGAGAAAAACCTGCAGTGCAAAGTCCTTCATATTCCTTGCCGTTTACGTTTGCTGTAACTTTTAGACGGTAAAATCCAGGAACAGTCATTTTTCCACTGAATGTCATAGTTCCATTTTTAAGCACTACGTTTTTCTTAACATCAGGATACATCACTGGACCTGCCTCATAAGAAACACTTACATTATTAACAAGTGTACTAGATTTCAAGACACTAACTTTAAAAACTGCCGTTTCTCCCACGACATAGTTCCATTCATTATGATCTGGCTGAACCATGACAACTATATTGTTTCCGCGAATTTGACCGGAGACAGATAACATACTAAATAGTCCGAATAAAAAGAATAGCAGTTTTTTCATTTTGGTTTTTATAATAAACTTAAAACGTATTGATAATTTCATCTGCAAAGATATACAATATTCTAATATATGTTTGATACTTTTTTGCTCATTATTTCAACTTTCCTGCTTAGTACAGATTAATTCCAAATATTACACTAAAAACCGTTGGCGGAACTAAATGTGTATTCATTTAATTCCGCCAACGGGTTATAGACATTATTTTATATCCCTCTTTGTATTTCAAATATAATTAACAACACAAACTTATAAACTGTAATTCAATAGAATTATGTATCAGACAGAAATAAATGAACCTAGCCATAAAAATAGAATATGTGTACTCTAGTCCATACATAGGGTTTTCAAAAAAACAAGCGTCGAAGAGTCTATTCATTGATAGTCAGTAAGTTATTATGGCTATTTTTCAAAACTTAGTGTCATCAAAATGTCAAACAGATTTTCCATTTCTATATAGAAACACAAACTTTATATCGTAGGAATGAAAACGTTGTATCGTAGAAGTAGAAACGTTTCCACGTAGAAATGAAAACGTTATATCGTAAGAATGGAAACGTTTCTATATAGAAATGCAAATTTGGTACCGCTGAAATGTATTTTCGATGAAGTAAAACGATAAAATAGAATGAAACTATCTAAAATCACTGTTTTATATAAGACAAAAAAAGTAATCATACAAAAAAACTATCCGTGACTCTACATTCTTCGAGATGTTTAATGACACATTATGAAATTGCAATATACGACTCTGCTCTGACACTTAATTAATACCGATTTAGAATGTAGCATATTGATAACCAATGCTTAGACACTTAGACGCTTGTTTTTTTAGAAAACCCTATGTACGTGCGTGCGCGGGTGTGTACAGATAAATATGAAACAATGCTAATACGACTTTGGCTAACACAGTACACAGCAACTAGTTGCATACAAGAAAACATAACAGTACCTTTGCATGAAATTCAGCTACACTCTGTAAAACATTCAAGCAAATCTGATTACATTACTCTCACTTACAAGTCCTATTGATATTGACAGCAAGAATTATTTTGTTACCGAACTGCCAGAGCCTCGTTCTAAATTATCCCCTTTCACAACGAGCTGACATCTTTATATATACTTATTAAATTCTGCTGAATGGCTTATCAAATATTATCTATTTTACAAAGAAGCAAAAAAGTATCAGTAATGGGCAATTAAAGTCAAAAAGCATCTAAGAATAATACGTATATTTGCAACCGATAATCTTTACTACAATAAAACAATATAACAAAATCTAATTATGGAAAAGAAAGTCATAACATAAGTAACTGCCAAAGCATATAAAAAACTTGCTTGATACGAATTTTTTAAAACCTAAAAACAAAAGCACGAAAGTGCTGTAACCAAAAACCAATAATGTATGAATTCAAACTGTAAAGTAACGTTGCTTGCGGGTTTCTGTAGTCTAGGACTTCTAGGTTATTCTCCGCAAACTTTAGCAGCCAATGCGACAACGATGTCAATGGCTGTGCAACAGACTAAAAAAATCACAGGTACCGTGTCTGACTCACAAGGTCCAATAATCGGTGCAACTGTAAAGGTTAAAGGCAGCAGCGCAGGAGCTATTACCGATATCAACGGTAACTTTGTCCTCAACACACCAGCCAATGCCACTATTGAGGTTTCCTATATAGGGTATATCACACGTACTATTAAATTAGGAAACGAGAACAATCTTAAAGTAACTCTTTCTGAAGACAACCACTCACTTCAGGAGGTTGTCGTTGTAGGTTATGGTACAATGAAGAAGAGCGACCTTGCCGGTGCGTCAGCTTCATTGGACGAAAAGACTCTTAAGTCTGCGCCTATGACTAATATAGACCAAAGTTTCCAAGGACGTATTGCCGGTGTAAATGCTGTTATGACATCAGGTGCTCCAGGCTCTGCCATTTCTGTTAGCATCCGTGGTAATGCAACAATCAATGCCGGTGCAGATCCATTGTATGTTGTTGATGGTGTTATATTCCAATCACAAAGTAATAGTGGTGCCAGCCTTGGATTAGGAGATGCTCTTGGCAATGGTTCACATTCTACAATCTCTCCCCTATCACTTCTTAACCCATCGGATATCGTTAATATTGAAGTCTTAAAAGATGCTTCGGCTACCGCTATCTATGGCGCACAGGGTGCAAATGGAGTTGTACTGATAACAACGAAAAAAGGTAAAGCCGGCGAGGCTAAGTTCACTTATAGTGGAAGTGTTACTGCCTCACGCCAAAACAAGCGCCTTGATATTCTAAACTTGAGAGAGTTTGCAGAGTATTATAACGATATGTCCGCCCAAGGAGATATTTCTAAACCAGATAAGACTTATAGCGACCCGTCTCTTTTAGGGAAAGGAACAAACTGGCAAGATGCTATATTCCAAACAGCATGGCAACAGGAGCATCAAGTTAGTGCAGAAGGTGGAACAGATAAAATAAACTACTTTGTTTCTGGTAGTTACACAGATCAGGATGGAACGATTATCGGTAGTGATTTCAATCGTTATTCTTTCCGTGTAAATCTTACTGCGCAACTAAAGAAGTGGTTTAAACTCGGTCTTAACGCAACATATTCAAAGACTTCAGAAAGTCTTAAGCTTGCAGATAGCGACGAGGGTCTTATCAACTATTCACTGACAACACCACCTGATATCCAGATTTATAATATTGATGGTGGTTATTCTAGTGTATCTAAAGAAGGATTTACAAATCCAAACCCTATAGCCCTAGCAATGTTGGATGACATTCTACTAGATCGTCAGAGTCTTAATGGTAGTATCTTCGCAGATATCACTCCTATGAAAAACCTTACTTGGCACGTGCAGCTAGGTTATGATATCGGTGCATCCAAAGCTGAAACTTATAATCCAATGGTAACACTTGGAACATGGGTAAGAGCGCAAAACCAAGGTCGTATACAAAAGAACAGCAACACCTATTGGTCTTTAAGCAATTACCTTACTTATAATATGCAGTTCGGCAAGCATGGCATAACAGCAATGCTTGGTCAGGAATGCTGGGAGTCAAATTATGACTTTACTTCTATTTTCAACACCAATCTTCCAAGCGATATTGTACACAATCCAGCATTGGGTTCTGGCACGCCACAGATTGGCGAAGGCTGGGGAAGTTCCGCTATGGCCTCTTTCTTCACTCGCGAAACTTATAACTACAACGACCGTTACCTCGCTACATACACATATCGTTATGATGGAAGTTCAAACTTCGGTCCTAACAAGCGTTGGGCTGGTTTCCACTCTGTAGCTCTTGCATGGCGTTTCTCTAACGAGAAGTTCATTCAAGATATCGCAGGTGACTGGTTAAGCAACGGTAAGTTGCGTATCGGTTGGGGACAGACTGGTAACTCTAACATCGGTGGTTACAAATGGGGCTCTGCAATGTCTGTTATGGACACAGGACTAGGCACTTCATATCGCCCACAAAACTTGAAAAATCTTGATATCCAATGGGAGACTCAGGATCAGTGGAACGTAGGTCTTGATCTTGGTTTACTCAACAATCGTGTAAACTTCACAGTAGATTGGTATAAGAAGGAATCAAATAATATGCTTATGCAGCTTATTTTACCTTCTATCATGGGTACAAGCGGTAACGCTTCTTCTGCTCTTGCTGCTCCTTATGGCAACTATGGTAACATTGAAAACCATGGTATTGAATTTGCTCTTAACACAAAACCAATTGTTAACAAAGACTTCGAATGGGATACAGACATCAATGTTTCTATTAATAGAAACAAATTGAAGAGTCTTGCTGGAAGTACTGCCCTACTTGGTTACGGACAGTGGTCAGACGTAGTAAGTCGTACTACTCCAGGCGAAAGTCTTTATGGTTTCTATGG
>JAGPKZ010000005.1:49096-65271 GCA_018053665.1 Prevotella sp. | reverse complement strand
ACGTAGGGGTCGGGCGTTCGAATCGCCTCATCCCGACAAATTTAAGGCTAAGGATTTAATCATCAATGATTTAGCCATTGTCGTGAGTAAAGTGGTCGGCGAATTTTCGGCGACCACTTTATTATTTCTAAAGCTAATCCTACATTTATAATGATGCAATCGTAATAAAAAACATATAATTCAAAACTCCACATACGGGCGCAATCGTTCTATTTCTTCAGGAGGAAAATCTTTAAGAAGTCGTAGGTCATCAAGGCTTTTGATTGATCCACGCAAACGACGATAATCCACAATATCACGAGCTTGATAGAAAGATATGTAAGGATGATGCTTGAGCTGATTCAACGATAACTTGTTTACATTTAGTTTGGCTATATTCGTGGAACTTGCTGTAAAATATTTAAGCGCAGATTCAGGAAAACCATCTATTTCTTTCAACTGTTCAACACGAGAGAAACCACCCAAACGGTGACGATATATTTCTATTTCATGAGCATAATATGAACCTACTCCTGGAACACGCTGCAGCATCGCAGTGTCGGCAGAATTAAGCTGCACATGTTCACCATCCTTAATCTTAATTGAATATTTAGCAACAATACTATCATGGCGAGCTTGCCTTGCTGCCACTTCTGGCAAAAGCGACGCAGGCTTATAATCAGAGCCTATACGTATATAAGGTTGCATCTCACGGAATTGCTTTTGAGTGAGTCCATACAGTCTTGCAAAATCAGCAGATGTACGATATACTCCACCACGCGACCGATATTTATATATGCTACGCACCTGCCATGGACGCAAACCTAGACGCAGAAATTCTGTACTGTCAGCGGTATTAGGATCAAAAGGAAACAATTCTGCCTTTTGCCCTGCCACGTAATAATACTTATGCGGATAATGCTGGTAAGAGTAACCATTGTTATATTCACCACGTTTGTTTTTATAACCATAACCAGAGTGTGACATTTCATCACCTCCCAAAAAGAAGAAAGCCACCAATGCCGATACAGCAATGGCAAGCAAAAACAGTATTACACGACGATCAGATTTATTAAAATAAAGAAACTCTCTTAAAAACATATTAGATTATTCCAAGTTGATGTAAAAATACAGAACCTATACATATAGGACATATAAAACGCACGACGAAAAGCCATATTCCATAGAAGCGTGAAGACAGCGTGCCCCAGTTAGTTATTTCATTTTTAACTATATTCTTCGGCACACGCCAACCTACAAATACGCAAGTTAAGAATGCTCCCAAAGGCAACAAAATATCAGACGTGATGAAATCACAGAAATTAAGAAACGACTTTCCAAACACTGTGATGTCTACAGCACCACATGACAGCGAACAGAAAATGCCGATAACGATGCAGACACCCGTCTCTATCCAAGCGCCTTTTGAACGACTGATATGCAGTTCCTCATAAAAGAGCGCAGTACCTATCTCGTGCATTGATATAGTAGACGTAAGTGCTGCTAATACAAGAAGTCCATAAAAGAGCACCCCTATTATATATCCCAGCACAGGCATTCCAATAAATGCTTCCTTAAATACAGAAGGAAGGGTGATAAATATCAACGATGGTCCACTGTCGGGACGAACTCCCACTGAAAATGCTGCAGGAAATATCATCAATCCGGCAAGGATGGCAACAAGCGTATCTATTCCGGCAATCTGCACTGCCGACTTCAACAGATTTGTCTGTCTACTGAAATAACTAGCATAAGTACAAAGACATGCAGTTCCCAACGATAATGAGAAGAACGCCTGTCCTAAAGCATCAAGGAAGACGCTTCTTGTAACCTTAGAGAAGTCTGGCTTGAAAAGAAATTCCAATCCACTTCTAGTACCCGGCAACATGCAAGATGCAACTACTATCACAATTAATAATATAAAAAGAGTAGGCATGAGTATATTTGAAGCTCGCTCTATTCCCTTTCTAACCCCTTTGACTACTACAAGATGAGTAATAATGATAAACGCCACGGTCCAAAACAAAGGCTTTATAGGATCTGAAGAAAATGTCTTGAAATAATTCTGCACATAAGTAACATCACCGTTGAGTTGCCCCATAGTTGACGCGAATAAGTATTGCAAACACCAACCGGCTACAACAGCATAAAAGCCAAATATTATCATCGACGTGATAGCTCCGCCGTATCCCAGCAGCGACCACTTGCGACCACCAAGATTATAATATGCGCGTGCAGCATTGGCTGCAGAATGACGACCAACGACAAACTCGGCTACCATTCCCGGAATACCCAAAATAAAGACACATACAAGATATACAATAATGAAGGCGGCACCACCATCCTGACCTGTCATATATGGAAAGCGCCATATATTTCCCAACCCTACGGCAGACCCAGCAGTAGCTAATATAACCCCTATCTTAGTTCCAAAATTACCTCTTTCTGACATATAAATAAATTAAATCACTCCAAACTGATGAAGCATTATAGCAAGTATACACAAAGGACAAACAAAACGCATGGCGAAAATAAACAAATTATAGAAACCACACTTTAGCGTACCCCAATTTGACAATTCATCTATCACTATCTGTTTAGGAACATACCAACCTACAAAAAGGCTCATAAACAGTCCAACAATAGGAAGCATTAATTGGCCAGTAACAAAATCAAACAAATCAAGAAGATTCAGACCAAAGACTGACATGCTATTTTTTTGTCCTACAGAAATTGAACATAGAGCACCAATAACACAACACAATATGGTAACAATCCACGCACCTGACTTTCTTGATATATGAAGCTCTTCATAGAAAAACGCAGTGTTCACTTCATGGAGAGATATCAATGACGTGAGAGCTGCAAGGAAAAGCAACGAATAGAATATCAACGATACACACCACCCTAAAAGAGGGACCCCAGCAAAAGCCTGGTTAAAGACATTAGGCAAAGTGATAAATATCAGCGACGGTCCGCTGTCAGGACTTATCCCAACGGAAAAAGCAGCAGGGAATATCATCAATCCCGCAAGGATAGCAACCATAAGATCAATGAGTCCTATCTGTATAGCAGCTGTTGTGATATTTGTGTGACGGCTGAAATAGCTTGCGTATGTGCAAAGGCATCCCATACCAATGCTTAAAGAATAAAAACACTGTCCCAAAGCTCCAAGAAACACATCACTATTAACTTTTGAGAAATCAGGCTTCAATAAGAAGTCTATACCTTTTGATGCTCCAGGAAGCATCCATGCTGCCACAACGATAACTAGGAGAAGCACAAAGAGAGTGGGCATCATAAGTTTTGAGGCCTTCTCAATACCATTTCTTACACCATGAACTATGATAAAATGCGTAATTGCAAATATTAGGATTGTCCAAAAAACTGGTCGTATAGGATCGTGTGAAAATTCAACAAAATAATTCTTCACAAAAGCAGGATCACCATTCAGTTGCCCCATCACTGACGCATATACATAATTAAGACACCAACCTGAAATAACAGCATAATAACCAGTTATCAGAAATCCTGTCAGCACCTCTAAATAACCCACCAGCTTCCAAGCCGTACCGTTTGAAAGACGAGTATATGCACGTGCAGTATTTGAGGCTCCATGCCTACCTATTATAAATTCACTTATCATACATGGTATTCCCAATATGATAACACATGCTATATATATAAGTATAAACGCGGCGCCGCCATTTTCACCTGTCATATATGGAAATCGCCATATATTACCCAGTCCTACTGCAGAACCTGCAGTAGCCATAATTATGCCTATCTTACTTCCAAAACTTGCTCTTTCTTCAGACATTATTAATATATTTACCTAAACGATTGCAAAATTATAAAAAAATATCTAATTTTGCAGAAAATTAGAAAGCAAATATGAATAATTTATTCCATTCAGTAACAAAATATCCGTTTTCATGTCTTTGTGTACTATTTATATGGACATTGTGCTTCATTCCTATACCACAAACACCACTTGACAACATATCAATGATTGACAAATGGACACATATAGTAATGTATGGAGGAATATGTGGAGTTATATGGCTAGAATATCTTGCCAAGCACAAAAAGGTTAAGTGGAACGAAATTATAATATTGGCACTCTTTGCACCGATATTAATGGGAGGTTTGATAGAAATTCTTCAAAAGTATTGTACTGGAGGAATGAGAAGCGGAGAATGGCTAGATTTCATGGCCGACACAATCGGTGTCGGTCTGGCATTCATTATCGGTAGTCTTCTGGCAATGTGTCTTTCCAAAGTTTAAATGGAAATGTCAACATGTGAGAGTTATAAAAGCGCTTGTCACCTGTAACTTCAATTCCAATGAAATTAGGCTTTTCATAAGGTTCTGACTCGGCAGACAATTCCACCTCTGCCATTACAAGTCCTTCATTGTCACCATAGAATTCATCAACTTCGAAGGTATGCTTTCCACTCTTTACCAGATATCTGGTCTTATCAATTACCCCACCCTTACAAAGTTGCATGAGATGTTCTGCCTCATCTGTAGAAATTTCCTTTTCAAATTCATAGCGTGTCATTCCACCATTAAGAGATCTAGCCTTAATTGTGAGATAACTTTTATCATCACGCATCCGAATCCGCACAGTTGCACTGTCAGCAGGAATATATCCCTGTTTGATATGGCTACTTGAAAAGGCGGCGTTCTTGTATGCGTCGCCTTTCCTTACCAAAAATTTACGTTCTATTTCCAATCCACTCATTATACCATCATAGCTGTAAATATCATATAGATTATGGCAAGGACAATAAGTCCACCGAAAATCCAAACGATGATTTCTCTACCTCTTTTCTCCTGTTTCTTCTGAAAGGCAGAATGTTTTGCCTTCCTTAATGCGTTATTGCTGCTCATAGTCTTATTATTTTAGATTATTGTATGTATGTTTATTCTTCTTCAGCTGCTTCACTAGCGGCAAACTCCATTAGATATGCTTTTATGAAGCCATCCAATTTACCGTCCATGACGGCGTCAACATCTGAGGTCTGGAAACCTGTACGGTGATCTTTCACACGACGGTCATCAAATACATAACTTCGTATCTGACTTCCCCACTCTATTTTTTTCTTTCCGGCCTCAACCTTTGCCTGTGCTGCCTGTTTTTTCTTTAATGCGCGATCATACAATTGCGACTTCAAAAGAAGCATTGCCTTAGCACGGTTCTTCGGCTGATCTCGAGTTTCCGTATTTTCAATAAGTATTTCTTCATGCTCGCCTGTATCGGGATCTTCATACTGATAACGTATACGAACACCAGACTCTACTTTATTCACATTCTGTCCACCAGCTCCGCTTGAGCGGAATGTATCCCAACTAACTTTCGCTGGATCTACATAAACTTCGATTGTATCATCAACAAGTGGAGTTACGAATACACTGGCAAAACTTGTCATTCGTTTTCCTTGAGCATTATATGGTGAAACTCTCACAAGGCGATGAACACCATTTTCGCATTTTAAATAACCATAGGCAAACTCTTTTCCCTCAATGGTCATTGTAACGCTTTTGATACCAGCTTCATCTCCATCCTGAATATCAGTAATCTTAACTACATATCCATGGGCTTCTGACCAACGCTGATACATACGCATAAGCAAGGCAGCCCAGTCCTGACTTTCAGTACCACCAGCACCAGAGTTTATCTTTAATACAGCATTCAAGGAATCCTCTTCCTGACGAAGCATATTCTTGAGTTCAAGATCTTCAATTGATTTTATTGCCTTTGCATAGTCGTCGTCAACCTCTTCCTCAGTGACCATATCATCCTTATAGAAATCGAAAGCCAACTCTAGTTCATCAGCAAATTGCCTACATTCGTTATAGCCTTTAATCCATTTTTCTATGCTTTTGACAAGTTTCATCTGTTCCTCGGCATACTTTGGATCTTCCCAGAAATCAGGTGCTTGAGTGCGCAGTTGTTCTTCTTCAAATTCTATTTTCTTCTGGTCTATATTTAGATATCTATTTAGTGCATCAGTGCGCTCCAAGACATCTTTCAACTGATCTGCTGTAATCATATTTATTCCTCGAACATTTTGTCTATTACGTCCTTGTAGTTTTTACAAATAATAGGTCGTCTTAACTTCAACGTATTTGTAAGTTCACCGCTTTCCATTGAGAAATGGTGAGCCAACAATGTGAAGCGCTTTATCTGCTCGTAATGGGCAAGCTGCTGTTGCAAAGTATCGATACGTTCTTTCATCATATCGTATACCTCCTTGCTAGCGCATAAGTCCTCACGACTTTCAAACTTTATATGATGCTCGCGTGCCCATTCCTCTATCATTCTGAATTCAGGGACGATAAGTGCAGATACGAATTTACGTTGGTCAGCAATTATTGCTACCTGATCAATATACTTGTCTACCAACAAAAGAGACTCTGTCATCTGCGGAGCAATATATTTTCCATTTGATGTCTTGAAAAGGTCTTTTATACGTTCTTTCAAGAAAAGTTCTCCGCCCTTCAAGTAACCTGCATCTCCTGTATGGAAGAAGCCGTCAGCATCAAAAGCCTCAGCATTAATTGAATCACGATGGTAATAACCACGAGTTATTGTAGGACCTTTTAATAAGACTTCGCTATTCTCGCCTATCTTTATTTCTATTCCTTTAATAGGATATCCCACAGAACCAATAGTAAAAGGTTTACCCTTATGATTACATGACACCGTGGCAAGACTCTCTGTAAGTCCATAACCTACTAACATGTGGATTCCGATAGAATGTACGAACTCCTCAACTTCTGGTGAAACATAAGCTCCGGCTGTAGGGAAGATATTTGAATTATCCAAACCTATTTGCTTGCGCACAAGACTCAATATCGTCTTATTGACAAGTTGGTATTTCAATTCCAAAGTCAACGGAACACGACGTCCGTGACTAATATACTCAACATTGCGTTTTCTACCTATTGCAAGTGCCTGCTTGAACAACTTACGTTGGAATGGACTGGCATCGTCAATTTTTGATTTTACAGCAATATATACTTTTTCCCAGAAACGAGGAACTGAGCTCATACTTGTAGGATGAGTCTCCCTCATACTCTGTTGAATTTCATTCGGGTATGTATTTATTATCAAGTGAGCACCTTCTGTAAGAGAAAGATATGCCCATCCACGTTCAAAGATGTGTGTAAAAGGAAGAAAATCTATGACTCTATCCTTTTCACTAATTGGAACACACTCATCATTAGCTATCATAGCTGCAAGATACTGTCCGTAAGTTAAAACGACGCCCTTACTTTCTCCAGTAGTACCGCTTGTATAAAGAATATCACAGATATCATCATTACTAGCCTCTTTCCATAAATTTTCTACTTCTGTCTGGCGTGGAAGCTTCTCACCCAAAGCTAGGAAATCGTCAAAATAAAGAGCATTAGGGTCATGAGTACTAATTCTTACGCTTGAATCAAATATGATGATTCGCTCAAGCGAAGGACAAAGTGCAAATATTCTATGTGCCTTATCATACTGGTCTTGTTCACCAACAAAAATATAGCGAACCTGAGCATCGTTAACCATATACTGAATTTGCTGTTCACTTGTAGTGGCATAAAATGGTATTGTCACACCACGCACTCCATAAACGCCAAAATTAGTATATAAATACTGAACGCAATTTTGTGAGAACACAGCTATGTTTTCCTGTGGCTTTGCTCCAAGATTAAGTAGGGCATTACTTACCTGCTTTACTCGTAATGAAAACTGATTCCATGAAACAGTGTTCCATTTAAGGCTTCCAAAGTTACGGAAGGTAATAGCCTCACGATTTCCATACTTCTTTGCCTGCTCGTGAATCAATACAGATAGATGACATCTTGTTTGCATAATTGCTTATTTTAATTTATGCAAAGATAGTGCAAATTAAGAAAAATACAAAATATTTTGCTATCTTTGTCATCGATATGACGCAAAAAGAATACACCAATGATGCGATAGACTTGCTTAAGCATCTTATCGCCACTCCTTCTGTCAGCCGTAACGAAAAAGAAGCAGCCGACATTATCGCTGAAACCATCGTAAAATATGGGTTAGAATATCAGCGTGAAGCTAACAATGTGTGGATAACAGACAAGCGTTTTGATAAGAATAAACCAACATTGCTACTGAATGCGCATATCGACACTGTAAAGCCTGTGGACTCATGGACACGCAATCCCTTGGAGCCAACCATAGAGAATAATATTCTATACGGATTGGGAAGCAACGACTGCGGCGGAGGACTTGTTTCACTGCTCCAGGTATTTAGATATCTATCAGAAAAACCACAAAAATATAATATCATATATCTTGCATCAGCAGAAGAAGAAATTTCTGGAAAGAATGGAATTAGTATAATTCTACCTTTACTTCCTAAAATTGACATTGCCATTGTTGGAGAACCAACAGGCATGCAACCTGCTATCGCTGAGAAAGGACTTATGGTTGTGGACTTGATAGCTCATGGAAAAAGTGGGCACGCTGCACGAAACGAAGGAATAAATGCTATTTACGAGGCTCTTGACGACTTGGTTTGGATTAGAAACTACAAGTTTGAAAAAGTAAGTGAATTACTTGGTCCCACAAAAATGACAGTAACAGTAATAAACGCAGGAACACAACACAATGTAATTCCAGATAAACTGACAGCACTTATTGATATAAGAACAAATGAATTTTACAAAAACGAAGATGTTTGTCGGTTTATACAACAAAACTGCAAAAGCGAAATAAAAGCTCATTCATATCGACTGAATTCATCTCACATTTCTCCTGAGCATTCTTTAATTCAGAAATGCAAAGCGATGGGAATGACACCTTTCGGAAGTCCTACGTTAAGTGATCAGGCTCTGATGAATTTTCAATCATTCAAACTTGGTCCTGGTGAGTCTTCACGTTCTCATTCTGCCGATGAATTCATTAAAATTGGAGAAATAGAAAACGCCATCAAGCAGTATATCCAACTACTTGACGGCGCCAATATCTAAAAAAACATTTCATTTATTATCTACCCAACCATGCTTCAGGATTAAGTTTAGAAGTTTCCCTTCTAAGCTGGAATTGAAGTATGTTATCTGTACCTACGCTACCAAGTGCCTGACGAGTACTTACTTTCTGTCCACGGCTGACGCATACAGATCTAAGATTACAATATACCGAGATATATGCTCCATGGCGAACCATAACAACCATACTACCAGAATAGCCAAATACAGCACTAACCTCACCATCATAGATTGATCTAGCCATACAACCAGGGCTGCCCTTGATGTTAATACCCTTATTATCAAGAGTGACACCATGTAATCCTTCGACATTATACCGTCCGAAATGGCTCACAACTTTATACCCTCCTGTGATAGGCATTGGCAAGCGACCACGATTAGCCTCAAATCCGCCATTCATCATACGGTCCACACTAGAAAACTTCTGGACATCATCAACCTCTTTCGTAGCATCAGCTACAATTTTCTTCTGGCGCGCATTGTCTACAGAAGCTTTTCTTTCGGCTGCGACACGTTGAGCCTGAGCTTCACGTGCAGCCTGTTCAGCACGAGCACTTTCTCCTGCAGCAGCCCTAGCAGCACTTACAGCTGCGGTCTTCTTTTGTGTTTCATAAGCATTAGCCTGTGCCTGACGAGCCGCCTCTGAAGCTCTTGCGGCAGCTTCTGCTTCAGCCTTCAATCTGTCTTCTTTAGCTTTTGCCTCTGCTATCCTGCGTGCATTTTCACGAGCGGCAGCCTCTGCAGCAGCTTTTTTACGTGCAAGATCTGCGGCATGACGCTTTGATGCAGCTACGGCAGCAGCACGTTTTTGAGCTTCGGCAGCAGCTCTTGCACGTGCCTTTGCTACTTCTTGAGCCACCAATCTATCTATCTGTGCATTCATCGCAGCATCTTTCTGACGCTGTTCTGCAATTACTTTCTGTATTGTCTGCTGCTGATTCTTCAAAGATTCAACAACTTTCTTTTGCTCATCTTGCTGACCAACAAGCGCTGTCTTTTCTTTCTTGCCTTTATATAACAGGTTACTCTTCTGACCTTTTACATGTTCTAATTGAACATGTTTACCAGTCACCTGAGCTTGTTTGGTCTTTACCATCTCCCCCTGTGCTTTTTGATAATCAGCATATTCTCTTACGAATCTCATACGACGATACATCTGTGCAAGATTTTTAGCTGAAAAGATAAACATCAACTTATCTTGAACTGTATTATGTCGCGCCATATATCGCATAGACTTTATATATTTTGCCTTGCGATCAGCAAGTTGCCCCTCTAGAGTTTTTAACTGAGCCTTCAAAATTCCTATATTACCTTCAATATAATGTATATCCTGCTGAATACCATTAATATTCTTCTGGCGTTCGTCAATTTGAGTATTCAGGGTGATAAGGGTTTGCAACCGTTGCTTCACATCTGTCTGATTCTTACGCAAAGCCTGCTCCTGCTCTTTTATCTTCTTTTGAATTTTAGAACGCTGTCCCTGCAAACCTCGTATCGAGGCATTAGAGTAGACTGTAGTTTTCCTCTTTGAAGAAACAGTTTTTCTTTTCGTTGTTACCACGGTACTTTGCTTATTTTTCTGTACAGGTTTATTTTTCTGTGCAGAAACGTTCAACGCCATAACAGTGGCAAGGAGTATAACCAATAATCTTTTCATTTACAAACTCATGATTTTACCGAGGATATCCGCGGCTTCTATCTTTTTATATTTATTTGAAATCGTAGTATTTATGTCCCAGTTGTCCTTAGTTGTCACTTCCTCCATATCAAGTGTTACCTCTGCAGCCTGTTTTTGTTTTGTTGCAGTAGTGGTAAACTTGAAGTTCTGAGTTGCTGGGAACATCTTCACACCAACATTTGTGAAATTAGAATATTTCCAGTTAAGCGTAGACGTTCCATGCTGTAAGCTTCTATATGCTACGTCTGTTTCGGCTATCAATCCTGATTGTTTATTTGCATTCCAGACAAAGCTGATATTATTATTTTTTAATGAAACAGGATTATTTTCTCCGAATTCATCGAGTTTTACACTAAACTTGTGCAAGGCGGTCTCTGAAAGTTTGTCTGTACCAGGAAGAAACAACTGATTCCAAAATAACGACTGCAAACTATAGAAAGTCAAACCATTATCTTTTAGAAAGTCAAGCTGATCGTAATTAGCTTTTATATATTCCTTATGTATACGGTCTATAACTAGCACATAATCAGGTGTGAACTCCAACCTTCCAACCTCAGAGCCTAGAAGGGGAATAAACAATTGAATACGTATAACTTGATTTTTGCGCATGTGTAAAGATCCAGGAACGGTGATATCTTTGCCACCAGCTTTTATATTGAATCTTAGGTCACCTACTATATTTGCCGCATACACAGAATTATCCGAAACCTTTTGTACAAAAGATAGCTTCTTTAATTCTAAAGCATCAGCTGCTTTATCCGATTTCTCAGTCATTTTTTGTACAACAGGAGTTTCCTTTACCAAATTTTTCTTTGCACCACAAGATACAAGAATCAATGGTAATCCTAAAGTCATCAGTTTTATATATATTCTATTCATATTCTATTTTATAAAGCTTTGGTTATTTCTTTATATATTTTTTAAGTTCTATTTTACGCTTCAACAAAGCACTATCTCCACCTGACTTAACTGCTTTTTTCCAAAAGTTAACGGCATCGTTGACTTTTCCCAAACAAGCATAAATATCTCCTGTATGTTCAAGAATAACAGCACTTTGAACAGAATCAGTATCGTTAGTCACAGCTTGATCTGCATAAATCTTAGCCTCGGCAAATCTATCCTGCATAAATAGTATCCACGCATAAGTATCTAGAAATGTAGAGTTCTTTGGTTCTGCCTTTATTGTCTTGTAACTCATCTGCTCTGCTTTTTGAAGATTATGTCCATCTTCACTTAAATAATAGGCATAGTTGTTTAGGCAACCGATGTTATCATCTTTCCATTGCAGACAACTATCATAAGCCGCAAACGCCTGTTGCATCTTTCCCTTTTTCTGAAGTATGTCACCCATAATAGCATACAATTCAGATACCATACCCTTATTGCTCTTATCAGAGACTTGTAATACACCTTTTTGAATAGTCTGTAGAGTAAGGTTTTCATCACCTTTCTGAAAATAAGCCAAACCTAAGAAATAATAGAAAGCCATTTCCTCAGGATTATATTCCAAAGCCGGTTTGCAGACTGAGATTATCTGTTCCCAATTTTTCTGTTCCCAAATATTCTGGATAAGTTGAAGGCGTGCGCCTGCATTATCAGGAGCTACATTCAACAAAGAAACAATTGCGCTGTCAATGACTTCTTTTGGCATTTTCTTCAATGACATATAGGCAACCTTCAGTTCAGCGATATTGGCATCTTGAGGATTTTGCTTAGTCACTTTATCAAGCATATCAATTACAACAGTACTATCACCGCCAGCATGTTCATTTTCCTCAATAAACTGGCGAATCATTGCTTGCTTACTATTTGAGTCGGTTTTATTATTAGCAAGTACACGACTCATTACGTCCTTTGCCTTTTCATTATCCCCAACAGCCTTATAATAATCATAAAGAGAAGAAAGTGCATAAGAATTTGACGGTTCATCCTTCAAAACAGAAGTATATATACCATAAGCATCCTTTTGCTTATCATTCTGCATTAGCCAATTAGCCAGCATAACTCTATAACTATTGTCATTAGGATAGGTTTCTGAAAGGTTTTTCAAAGCCTTGTATGCATTTTTCTTGTCACCAAGAAGTTCATAAGCTCGCACCTTAGCCAAAGTTATTTCTTCTCCAGTTCCTTCGACTTTCTCCAAACGACCTATCGTTTTGAGCATATCAGTATAGTTCTTTTGCTGATTATACAGCTGCATCAAAACTTCAAGCACATCTGTACGGTCAGGGCGATTTGCTGCAAGATTTTCATATACTTTTATTGCTTTATCATACTGTTTAAAATCAATGCAGTATTGTGCCAAACGCTCCTGATAGGTATCATTAGAAGGTGAAAGTTCAGCAGCTTTTTCCATTGATTTCATCGCCAGAGTATCCTGTTTTAATTCCGTCTGATATGTAGAAAGCAAATAATATGCTTCGGCTGCATTCGGATTTATCTCCAAACAATGCCTCAACAAGTCATAAGCAGAAGCATATCTTCCTGCTCCTGCAGCGACTACAGACTCCATGAAGAAAGAATTATAGCGTATACTATCAGCATAAGATAGAGGCGCAATTATCGCCGAAGATTCCGTTTTCTTGCGTTTATTACTTTTAGCGAAAGAAGGCAACGTAAAACAAACGGTCATAAGAACGACAACCGATATTAAGGCAATATGTCTATATGTATATTTCAATTTCGAGTGTATTATTTGTTTCTATTTCACGCCAGTATGTCCATATCCACCAGTACCACGTTCGGTTTCATCAAGTTCATCGACAAGTTCCATAATTCCTTGTTCATGGCTTGCTATAACCATTTGCGCAATGCGCTCACCATCATTGATAACAAATTCTTCTTGTGACAAATTTATCAAAAGAACCATCACCTCACCACGGTAATCGGCGTCAACAGTGCCCGGGGAATTAAGTACAGTGACACCATGTTTCAATGCCAAACCGCTACGTGGGCGTATCTGAGCCTCAAAACCAACTGGCAGTGCTATATGTAAACCTGTAGGGATCAGTCGACGTTCAAATGGTTCCAATACTACTGATTCGTCAATATTTGCTCTCAAATCCATACCTGCGCTTTGTGATGTAGCATAAGCAGGTAGTTGCTGATGTCCAGTGTTTACGACTTTAATCTTTAGCATAAGTGTATTTTATAATGTTTAAAACATATATCAACAGAAAATAAAAACATCATATAGTCTGTGTATCATGTGCAAAAATAATGAATTATATGCAGATATCTTAATTTTTCAACAGAAAAAGAAACTATTTAGATTAAATTACATTATATTTGCCACATGAAATGGCAACAATTAATATCAAACAAGCGTCTTGGGCAGGAACATAGACATGCCGAAAGACATGATGACAGATCGGAATTTAAAAGAGACTACGACAGGTTGATATACTCTGCTCCGTTTCGCAGACTCCAAAACAAAACTCAGGTTTTTCCTCTTCCAGGAAGTATCTTTGTGCATAACCGACTAACCCACAGTCTTGAAGTTTCAAGCCTTGGTCAGTCTTTGGGTAATGACGTATGCAAACAATTAAAAGATATACATCCTGAATTAGGAAATACTCTCTTTGAAGAAATCGGAACTATTGTCAGTGCAGCATGTTTAGCTCACGATATGGGTAATCCTCCTTTTGGACATTCTGGTGAAAAGGCTATACAGACTTTTTTCACCGAAGGCAAGGGGAAAGCCATAAAAGAATCGGTTTCATCGGAGTTTTGGGATGATATAACACATTTCGAAGGTAATGCTAATGCTTTTCGTTTGCTTACACATAGATTCCTAGGTAGAAGACTAGGAGGGTTCGTGATGACATATTCTATGCTTGCAAGTATTGTAAAATATCCTTTTGCAAGTAGCTTAGCAGGAGGCCATGGCAAGTTCGGCTTTTTCCAAACCGAAGCCAATGATTATAAGAAAATAGCCGATGAATTGGGCCTTATTTGCAAATCAGATAACGGTGAGCCATTAAAATACGCACGCCATCCTTTAGTATATCTTGTTGAAGCTGCCGATGATATATGCTACGAGATAATGGATATTGAGGATTCTCACAAGCTTAAGATTCTTTCTTTCCAAGAGACATTAGATCTTCTAATGGGCTTTTTCGATGATACTACCATGGCTAGCATACAGAAAAGAATGGAAGAAGATGGTGTTTCTGATTCTAACGAAAAAGTAGTATATTTGCGAGCTTGCGTAATCGGCAAACTGGAAAACGAATGTGTTAAGACATTTATTGAGCATGAAGAAGAAATTCTAAATGGGACTTTCAATGGGAGTCTTATTGACAACATCTCTCCTATTCAAAGAGAGGCCTATAAAGTTTGTGAGAAAGTTTCTTACGAAAAAATTTATCACAGTAAACCTGTTCTTGATATAGAGTTATCTGGTTATAAGATAATGGAAACTCTTATGGATGTATTTATTGGTGCTGCAATAAATCCTGATAGATTTTATTCTCAACAGTTAATACGAAGAGTTAGCAGTCAATACGACATACACAGTGACAATCTTGAAACAAGAATAATGGCTGTCATTGACTATATTAGTGGAATGACAGATATCTATGCATTGGATATATATCAAAAAATAAACGGCATGTCATTGCCTATAATATAATGCATTTCAGTATGGGAACTACCAAGAGATTATTGACCATTTTGCTACTTTTCTTCGGCATCTTAGCATCTGCTCAAGAAAAGAAAGACGATGTAAAAAAGCATGTTTTTACCACTATTTTAGAAAACAAGATTACTAGCATAAAAAACCAAAACCGCAGTGGGACATGCTGGGATTATGCAACATGTGGTTTCTTTGAGGGAGAAATCTTACGAGCTACTGGTAAGACTGTAGACTTGAGCGAAATGTTTGTCGCTAGTAATGATTATGTTGACTGTGCAATATATAATATACGTGAACATGGCGACAGTCGATTTTCTCAAGGAGGATCCTGCGATGACGTACTTGACGTGATACGCAATCACGGCATCTGCCCTGAGTCTGCAATGGCTAAACCCGGTAGTATGATTGGTGACACTTTGGCAAACTTCAATGAATTTTTCATGGTTTTAGAACCTTATGTCAAAGCTATAGCACGTAGCAAATCCCAAAAACTGTCTCCAGCATGGCGTCAGGGATTTCAAAATATTCTTGACGCATATCTTGGAAAGTGTCCGGAAACATTTATGTATGAAGGAAAGGAATATACTCCAAAATCATTCGCAGCAAGTCTTAAACTTAATTTAGATGATTACATCAGTATAACAAGTTTCACACATCATCCTTTCTATGAGAGTTTCATCATTGAAGCTCCATATAAATGGCGTCCACGAATGAGCTACAATGTACCACTCAATGAAATGATGAGTATTATTGACACAGCTTTAAAGAACGGTTACAATGTAGCATGGGGAGGTGATGTTTCTGGTAATGGTTTCGAACGTACGGGTATAGCTGAAGTTCCAAAGAAAAAACCAA
>JAGPKZ010000005.1:0-48996 GCA_018053665.1 Prevotella sp. | reverse complement strand
CTCAATGAAATGATGAGTATTATTGACACAGCTTTAAAGAACGGTTACAATGTAGCATGGGGAGGTGATGTTTCTGGTAATGGTTTCGAACGTACGGGTATAGCTGAAGTTCCAAAGAAAAAACCAACTCAGGAGAGTCGTCAGATGCGATTTGACAATTGGGATGCCACCTACGATCACGTGATGTTGATATATGGAACCGCGAAAGACGAAAATGGTGTAGAATACTATTTAGTAAAAAATTCATGGGGCACAGCAGGTGACAATAAAGGAATCTGGTATATGGCAAAAGACTATATTGCCGACAATACCACCTACATATTTCTGAATAAGAACGCAGCAAAAATACCACTTAATTAATTTACATTTAAAATAAATGTTTTGAGCCTAGACCTCTCTGTGACAATTTTATTTTGTATATTTAGGCGATTCCCCCCTGCGTTTTTTGTATTTTTAGCTACGGAGCTACGGCATCTCTCGCAAAGCCTATAAACAGTGGGGATTGACGATACGTAACTATATCCATTTAGCTTCGATGAGCTACGTCTTAGCTACGTTACTATTTCAGTGCACATATAATGTACGTACACACGCGCGCACTTAGGGTTTTGAAAAATATAAGTGTCGAAGTGTCAACATAATGATTATCAATATTTTGTCTACGAATTCGACTAAATGAAGTGACGGTGATCTGACGGTAAAATATCGGATTTTACATGCGTTTCTATATAGAAACACAACTAGTTCCATATAGAAATGCAAACGTTTCTACGATATTTTACCTTCCATTTCTTCGTAAAACGCAATGCAATATAACGTAAAACGTACTGCAAAACATCGCAAACGCATCGAATTATTTCGTAAAATACAATGCAATATGAGGAAAAATCTCCCTCATATTTTACCGACAAATAGCCGACGCTTAATACCACTTGAAAAGTATTCTAACAAATTGAGGCTCAATGGATAGACACTTCGACACTTGTTTTTACGAAAAACCCAGAGTGTGCGCATACGTGCGCACGTGTATTATGATGTGCAGTTCCAAGTATTTAAAACTTTGGCTAACCGTCTAATCTAAATCTGATTGTATGGACAAAAATTTTGCAGTATCTTTGCCGAGAATTCAGTGGAATTCAGCAGAATAGTTAAACAAGCTTGAAAGTTCTGCTCTCGTTAGCTGTATCTATTCAAACATCCTCTATTCCTCAGAGGCAGCAAACAGTTCTTTGACAAATTCACTCATAAAACACATTTCATCCTTAAAACGCCACAAGTTGGCGTAGCTAGAACGTAGCTTGACGTAGCTAAATTCTGTAAACAACGTTTAGTTATCCTCAATGTTTACAGGCTTTACGAGAGATGCCGTAGCTCCGTAGCTAAAAAATACAAAAAATGCAGGGAAAACACCCTGAATATACAAAAATCAAATTATTGCTAAGAAATCTAAGTTCAAACATTTACTTCATAATACGTCACGCTGAAAGCTAATCATCTTAAGTAGGCACTCGTGTAATCATTCCCAGTGTTCAAAAAATATTAATACGAAGAGTAAAATATCAACAACATCTAACAAATTAGTATTATCAATGGAAACAATTCATTAATCAATAATCACTGTATGACGGTATCAATAAGTCTACATTTTTTCTTCTTTGTAGATAAGATTATTTGCACCACTTGTGATTTGAAGTGCCTCAGGATGCTCTTTTATAAAACTGTCGATATGACGGACACGCTTTTCTTCCAATATTTCATCTACAGCAATAAGAATACCAGTCTCCTCAACATCACCAAATCCATAGTTAATTGCCGTACCAAAAAGTTTCATCGTTGGGCTTAGACTCATATATGCATTTACTAGAGGAGGAATATTATATCCCAATTCCCTTATTTCTTTGTTCAATACACGATAGTCTTCTTTAAAAGTTTCTTTGTTGAAAATATTTGCTAATTCAGTTTCCTTAGTTTCAATTTTCAACGGTTTTATCGGTATTATGAGTCTATCTTTATCATCAAAATGCTTCTTTAGAAAATAAAGAATCATATCACGTCCTTTACGTATATAAGAAGGATACATCGTCATCTTTCCAAAGAAATATCTACAATTTGGATTAATAACAGTAAGAGCACCAAGACCATCCCAAAGGTTATCAAGAGCAAAAATACTCTTTGAATTTTTTCTAATATTTTGATATTCCAGAGAAACAAAACTACGTCCAAGTTCTACAGTATAAGGTGCATACTTTTCCATAAACTTGTCTGAGAAATGAAACATGTGGCTTGTGGCAAGAATTGGCTGTCCTTTATCATCAATTTCCCAATCTGATCCAAAGAGATAACGATAACCGCCAATGATCTCCTCTGCTTCTGGATTCCAAACAACAAGTTGTTTGCAACAGTTATCCATCGTATCGAAATCGTCTATATCCATTGATTTTCCGGTGCCACCACCTGCTGTACGAAAAGCTATTTCACGCAGACGACCTATTTCTTTCATAACATTAGGGGCGTTGTGAGCAGTAATGACATAAATTTCATTATTACTTTTATTGGTCATTCGAAGCTGGCGCTCCGGCGTTAGTTCGCTTTTCAACAAACCTTTATCTACAGGTTGGATTATCTCTTCTTCCATATATCCTTTATGTATATTTCTTATAATTTATAGACTTCATCCTCGACCACACTTGCCCATTCCCTATTAGTCTTGCTCTTATCGAATGTCTGCCATGGAATAGGCTTCCCGATTGAAACACGAAATGTTTTATGCACGTTTTTATACATTTCATCAACAAGAAAAAGCATTGCTATATTGAATTTTAAATGAAGCATCTTACAAACATTAGCTATGCGATAAAACTTATCTGAATTCTGCCCACCGAAATGAATTGGCACAACATCTCGCTTATACTCAATGCTTTTTGATATAAATGTTTTCGTCCATGGCACATCGTGTATTTTTCCATTTATTTTACGACTACATATTCCTGCAGGAAACATCAGCATGTGGTTATCGCTTTGGAATCCAGCCTCAACCATCTGTGGAAAACTGCGACTTTGACTGCCAGTCTTATTAATGCCAATACTCACAGGACGTATACCTGGCAGATTCAACAATAAATCGTTAATTAAATATCTAAATTTACCATCATAATGCTGCCCGATAATAGAACCTAGAGCGACTCCATCTGCACCACCCAGAGGATGATTAGAGACAAATGTATATAATTTGCCGTCAGACTTGTCCGGAAGATTTTCTAATCCGACAATTTCCAACGTCATATCAAGATAATGTACACACTCTGTCAGCCATTCTGTTCCGCGAAGATCACGACTCTCCCACAAAAAGCGATTGACCTCATCCTCATGAATAATGCTTTTAAGCCAAGATATGGCAAAACGAGGGACATATTTCACCTTGTTACCAATCTTGCTTTTTAGAATCTTATCAATATCAATTGTTTTCTCTATCGCTTTATCCATGTTGTTAAAATGCTTACACATTGCAAAAATAACATAAGTTTTTTTAAAACGTTACTTTTTGACTTAAAAATATTCATTTTTTCACGTTTTTGAAACATTTAGCTTGATGCATACGAAATATAATACATCATTTATTTAATTACTCCCCATCAAATTATTATACTATTTTCATATATATAATAAATTTTGTGGCGAAAAGTGGCGATGTGTGGGGAATTTTGCGTATCTTTGACGGCAGAAATCTCTATATAATATGTACGTATGCGATTTTTAGGTAATATAGAAGCTAAAACCGATGCAAAAGGCAGGGCCTTTTTGCCGGTTATTTTCCGCAAGGTGCTACAGACATCTGGCGAGGAGAAGCTGATACTTAGAAAAGACGTATTCGAGAAATGTTTGGTTCTATATCCTGAATCTGTATGGAATGAACAACTTGATTCTTTACGTAATCGCCTTAGCAGATGGAATAGACAGGAATGGCAAGTATTCCGCCAATTTGTCTCAGATGCAGAAATCATAACTTTAGACAGCAACGGACGCTTTCTTATTCCAAAAAGATATTTGAAATTGGCTAGCATAGACCAACAGCTCATGTTCAAGGGCGTTGATGACACCATAGAGATTTGGAGTAAGGCCAACTGTGAAGAGCCTAATCTTCAGCCTGAGGAATTCGGAAAGACCTTACAGGGAATTATGAGCAATAAAGAAATTTAATATTACCGAAAAGACATTTCATCAATATGATAAAGACAGCAGAAACATATCATGTACCCGTACTTCTTAAACAAAGTATTGACGGTTTGGATATCAAATCGGGGGGTATTTATATTGACGTCACTTTTGGTGGCGGAGGTCACTCTCGCGAGATACTTAAAAGAATTAATGGCAATGGGCACCTCTATAGTTTCGACCAAGACGAAGATGCAGAAAAAAACGTGAACAATATTATTGCAGAATTAAGCAATGATAACGGTACCACATCCACAGAACACAATTGCGGACTTACCTTCGTAAGGAGCAATTTTCGGTATCTAAAAAACTGGATGCGCTATTACGATATCGACCATATAGACGGATTGCTAGCCGACCTTGGAGTTTCAAGTCATCATTTTGACGACGAAACACGTGGATTTTCATTTCGCTTTGACGGACCGCTTGACATGAGAATGAACAAACGAGCAGGAATGACGGCCGCTGATATAGTAAACGAGTACGAAGAAGAGACTTTGGCAGATATTTTCTACCTATACGGTGAACTGAAAACTTCACGTCGCATAGCTGCAGCGATTATAAGAGCCAGAGACATAAAGAAAATTGAGACTACACAAGACTTTATAAAAGCCGTAGAACCTTTATTTAAGCGTGAACGTGAAAAAAAGGATATGGCTAAGCTATTCCAAGCACTAAGAATTGAAGTAAACCACGAGATGGATGCACTTAAAGAGATGCTCTTGTCAGCAACAGAACTTCTTGACAAAGGTGGAAGGCTCAGCGTTATAACATATCATTCTCTTGAAGACCGTATAGTGAAGAATATCATGAAAACGGGTAACGCAGAGGGTAAGATGAAGCAAGATTTCTTCGGACGTATCGAAACTCCTTTTAAGTTGATTAACAACAAAGTTATAATACCTGACGAAGAAGAGCAGCTAAAAAACCCAAGAAGCAGAAGTGCTAAACTTAGAATAGCAGAAAAGAGATGAAAGATAAAGAAAGTAAAGAACAGGTGACGAACGAGGATATCAAAGAGTCAACTAATAACACCAAGAGCGAAGTTACATCAGAAAATATAGAAGATGTACCTTCACTTAAAGAAGTTATCAAGACCCAAGCCATTGAAGGCGAAGAACCTTTATCCTCAAATTTCACTCTAAGGAAGATTCTTGGCGGTGATATTCTCACTACTCAGACTATACGCCGACAAATCGGAGTATTCCTTCTCATAACAGGGTTTCTTATTATCTATGTTTCTAACAGATACAGCGTCCAAAAAGATCTTATCGAGATTGATAAGCTCCAAGATGATTTGCAAGACGCAAAATACAAGGCACTGTCAAGCAGTAGCCAACTAACAGAAAAGAGCAGAGAAAGTCATGTGCTTGAAATGCTAAATAATAACAAAGACAGCGTGCTGAAGATTGCAAGCCAGCCACCATACATTATCAATGTACCAGAGGAATGAGCAAATTTGATTGTAATAAAGTAATGCCAAGATATAGTGCCATCGCCATATTAATGACCATGGTTGCTGTGTTTGTGCTCGGCAAGACAATATATACGATGACCGCCAAACGCGATTATTGGATGAAAGTGGCTGACCGTGTCAAAAAGGATAGCGTCAGCGTAAAACCAATACGAGGCAACATTCTCAGTTGCGATGGGCAACTAATGGCAAGTTCACTTCCAGAGTTCAAGCTTTTCGTTGACTTCAAGGCTATACGTGAAGCAAAGAATGATTCTCTTTGGGATACAAAAATTGATTCTGTATGTCGTGGACTAAATAAGATATTTCCAGAAAAGACAGCTGCTGAATTCAAAAAAGATTTTTCAGAGGGGCGTAAAAAGCAAAGCAGAAATTGTCCAATTTGGAATAGCCGTGTAGACTATAATACCTATACAGAGGTAAAAACGTTACCTATATTCAAATTGCCTTCATATAAAAGTGGTTTCCATGTAGAAGAATACAATGCCAGAAAACGTAGTTACGGTTCACTTGCCGGCCGTACAATTGGATCCATGTTTGGAGCTAAAGATACAGCACGCTTTGGATTGGAACTGTCATATGACTCTATCCTACGCGGTAAAAACGGTATTATACATCGCCGAAAGGTTCTGAACAAATTCCTTGATATTATGGATACGCCGCCTATTGACGGAGCTGATATAGTTACAACTATTGACGTGAGCATGCAAGACCTTGCAGAACGTTCTCTCATAAACGAGCTTAAGCTTGTAAATGGAAATGTTGGTGTAGCTATAGTAATGGATGTCACGACGGGAGATGTCAAAGCTATCGTTAACATGGAAAAATGTATTGACGACCAGTATAGGGAAATACACAACCATGCAGTAAGCGACCTCTTGGAACCAGGTTCTGTCTTCAAAACAGCATCTATTATGGTTGCTCTTGACGATGGTGTAGTTGACACGTCATACCAGGTAGAAACAGGATGCGGTGTTTGGCCGATGTATGGTAGAGAAATGAAAGACCACAACTGGCGAGGTGGTGGTTACGGTCTATTGACATTACCAAAAACTCTTATGATGAGTTCCAATATAGGTGTAAGCCGTATCATTGACGACCATTATCGTAACGATCCAGAGAAATTCGTTCGTGGTATATATCGCACAGGAATTGCCGACAATCTTCAGATACCTCTTGTAGGATCATGCCCTGCACGTATACGTATGCCAAAAAAGAACGCTCGCGGAGAATGGGTAAACTGGAGTCACACTGCTCTTCCATGGATGAGTATCGGATATGAGAGTCAGGTTCCTCCTATTTCAACTCTAGCATTTTATAATGCCATAGCAAACAATGGCAAGATGATGCGTCCTCGCTTTGTAAAACAGGTCATTAAGAATGGAGAAGTCATTATGGACTTTCCGCCTGAAGTAATGAGAGAAAGCATATGCAAAGAGAGTACACTGCACAAATTGCAGACTATTCTTGAGCACGTCGTCAGTCAGGGACTTGGTAAGAAAGCAGGTTCTAAGTCTTTCAAAGTAGCTGGTAAGACAGGTACTGCTCAAATGTCAAAAGGTACTGCTGGATATAAGAACGGAGGAACAAATTATCTACTCAGTTTTACGGGGTATTTCCCTGCAGACGCACCACGTTACAGCTGTATCGTCTGTATTCAGAAATCAGGACTTCCTGCAAGCGGTGGCGGTATGAGTGGAGTTGTATTCCATGACATCGCTGAAGGAATAATGGCACAAAGCCTTAAACTGGATGTTACAGATGCACGCGACTCTACATCAGTTTTAGTTCCTGATGTAAAGAACGGAAATATTCTCGCGGCAGACTATGTGCTATCACATCTGGGAATAAGTACAAACAAAACATGGGGAGGTAGTTATACCGAAGGAAATCCTATATGGGGATGTGCTCAGAAAAAGGGAGGTAGAAGCATTTCCCTTGAGCGCAAACAAATACAAAGCAGCAGATACATACCAGATGTAACAGGTATGGGTGCAAGAGATGCAGTATATCTTTTGGAGAGCCGTGGTGTTAAAGTAACTGTCATCGGAAGAGGAAAAGTTATAAAGCAGAGTTTGGAGCCAGGGCACTTAATAAAGAAAGGCGAAAGATGCCAAATCTCATTGAAATAAGAAAAAACAGATACATAACAAATATGAAATTAAACGAAGTTCTCAAAAACATCCAACCGTTGAAAGTCATCGGGGATGCCGAAGTAGAGGTTACAGGTGTGAACATCGATTCACGCAGTATTCAAAACGGTCACTTGTTTATAGCCATGAAAGGTACACAAGTTGACGGACACAAATTTATTTCAAAGGCAATAGAACTCGGAGCAAAATCTATACTCTGCGAAGACTTACCTAAAGAAATAGCAGACAGTGTGACATACATACAAGTTGCATCTACAGAAGATGCTGTAGGTAAAGCTGCTACTATTTTCTATGGCGATCCTTCTAAAAAGCTAAAACTTGTCGGCGTAACAGGCACTAACGGAAAAACGACTATCGCCACCTTATTATATAATATGTTCAGGAAATTTGGGCACAAGGTAGGACTTTTGTCTACTGTGTGCAACTATATAGATGGCGAAGCAATAGCCGCTGACCACACCACACCTGACCCTATTGAATTAAACGAACTTCTTTCAAAGATGGTTGATGCCGGATGTGAATACGCATTCATGGAATGTTCCAGTCACGCCATACATCAAAAGCGTATTGGTGGTCTGAAGTTTACCGGTGGACTTTTTACAAATCTCACTCGCGACCATCTTGACTACCACAAGACTTTTGAAAACTATCGTGATGCCAAGAAGGCTTTCTTCGATGGCCTACCCAAAGATGCTTTCGCTATCACCAATGCTGATGATAAGAATGGAATGATAATGGTACAGAATACCAAAGCCACCATTAAAACATATTCTATTCGTGCAATGGCTGACTTCCGTGCAAGAATAATCGAATGTCATTTTGAGGGTATGTATCTAGATATTGACAATCATGAAGTAGGTGTACAGTTTATCGGTAAGTTCAACGTAAGCAATCTACTTGCAGTATACGGAGCTGCCGTAATGTTAGGCAAAAAACCTGAAGATATTCTATTGATACTTAGCACCTTGAAGAGTGTAAGTGGACGTCTAGAACCTATTCATTCACCAGAAGGTTACACAGCTGTCGTTGATTATGCGCACACACCAGACGCACTTGAGAATGTACTAAACGCAATACATGAAGTTCTTAACGGAAAAGGTAATGTTATTACTGTTTGCGGTGCAGGAGGAAATCGTGACAAAGGCAAGCGCCCTTTAATGGCACAAGAAGCTGTTAAACAAAGCGACAAAGTGATTATCACTAGCGATAACCCACGTTTTGAAGAACCACAGGATATTATCAAGGATATGCTTGACGGACTAAATGCGACACAAATGAAAAAAGTGTTGACAATCGTTGATCGCAAGGAAGCAATACGCACGGCATGTATGCTTGCTAACAAGGGTGATGTAATACTCGTCGCCGGCAAGGGACATGAAGACTATCAGGAGATTAAAGGCATAAAGCATCATTTTGATGACAAGGAAGTGCTACATGACATTTTCAATGTTGAGAAATAAATATATATACTACAAATAATTAACATAAAGACATGTTATACTATCTTTTCAGATTCTTAGAACAATACGGAATAAGCGGTTCACATATGTGGGGATACATATCATTCCGCGCATTATTGGCTCTTATTCTCTCACTAGCCATATCAGCATGGTTTGGAGAGAAATTTATCAAATTTCTAAAAAGCAAACAGATTACAGAAACTCAACGTGATTCAACTATCGATCCGTTTGGAGTAAAAAAAATAGGCGTACCGTCAATGGGAGGAATAATCATAATTCTTTCAATACTAGTTCCTGTATTGCTTTTAGGACGCCTTCGCAACATATATCTTATTCTAATGATCATCACAACCGTGTGGTTAGGTTTTCTAGGTGGAATGGATGACTATATAAAAATATTCCGTCGTGACAAAGAGGGACTGAAGGGTAAATATAAAATTATCGGACAAGTAGGGATAGGACTCATTGTAGGTATTGTGCTCTGGATGTCACCAGATGTAAAGATGAATGAAAATATTGCCATTGAACGTCAAGGGCAAGAAACGGTAGTGAAGCATCTTGCCGAATCTCATAAATCCCTAAAAACAACTATTCCATTTGTAAAGGGGCACAATCTAAGTTATAGTGACATCATGAGTTTCTGTGGCAAGCACAAGGTTGCTGCCGGTTGGATTCTTTTTGTCATCATGACAATTATAGTCGTTACAGCGGTCAGTAATGGTGCAAATCTCAATGATGGCATGGACGGCATGTGTGCCGGTAATTCTGCAATAATAGGTGTGGCAATAGGTATATTGGCGTACGTTAGTAGTCATATACAATTTGCGGCATATTTGAACATAATGTACATTCCTGGTTCAGAGGAACTTGTTGTATTCATGTGTGCCTTCATCGGAGCTTTAATTGGATTTTTATGGTACAATGCATACCCAGCACAAGTATTTATGGGAGATACAGGTTCGCTAACTATCGGAGGAATAATCGCTGTAAGTGCCATAATAATTCATAAGGAATTACTTTTACCGATACTCTGTGGCATCTTCTTCGTAGAAAGTCTTAGCGTAATTATTCAGGTATATTATTATAAATTAGGCAAACGTAAAGGTATTAAGCAACGTGTGTTTAAGCGAACTCCTATACATGATAATTTCAGAGTCACCGACGAACAACTAGATGCAGATTGCAAATATCTTATAAAGGTACCTCATGGTGCCAAACATGAATCAAAGATAACAATACGCTTCTGGATAATTACTATCATCCTCGCAGCGCTTACAATAATAACCCTTAAGATAAGATAAGCAAAATGAGTAGAATTGTAGTACTTGGAGCCGGCGAAAGTGGTGCCGGAGCTGCCGTTTTGGCAAAGAAACAAGGTTTTGACGTATTCGTTTCAGATATGTCTGCTATCAAGGATAAATACAAGAATTTACTTGATGCTCACGATATTGATTGGGAAGAAGGTCAACACACACAGGAAAAGATTCTGAATGCTGACGAGGTTATAAAGAGTCCTGGCATACCTAACGATGCACCTATGATTAAAAAAATCATAGCAAAAGGTATTCGTATAATAAGCGAGATTGAATTCGCTGGAAGATATACAAACTCCAAGATGGTATGTATTACAGGCAGTAATGGGAAAACGACCACAACATCCCTAATATACCATATATTTAAAGAGGCAGGATATGATGTTGGATTGGCAGGAAATATTGGCAAGAGCTTGGCACTCCAGGTAGCAGAGGACCCACACAATTATTATATTATTGAGTTGAGTAGTTTCCAACTTGACAACATGTATAATTTCCACGCCAACATAGCTATTCTGCTCAACATAACTCCTGATCATTTGGATAGATACGACAATAAGTTTGAGAACTATGCAGATGCGAAGATGCGCATCATACAGAACCAGACTGCTGAAGATAGCTTTATCTATTGGAATGATGATCCTACAATAAATAAAGAACTTGAAAAGTTCAAGATTAAATCTGTAGCATGTCCTTTTTCAGAGATTAAAGAAAACGGTTCTATAGGTTATATAGAAGATGGTGAATACAAATTGGAATATCCTATACCATTCAACATGGAGCAAGAAGAATTATCTCTTACTGGCAAACATAACATATACAATAGTCTTGCAGCTGGTTTAGCAACTAATATCGCAGGTATAAAGAAAGATGTTATCCGTAAGAGTCTGGGGGATTTTCAAGGCGTTGAACATCGTCTTGAAAAGGTTTGTAAAGTTAGAGGAGTTATGTATATCAATGACTCGAAAGCTACAAACGTAGACGCATGCTGGTATGCTCTTGAAAGTATGAAAACTCCTACTATTCTTATTCTTGGAGGTAAGGACAAAGGTAACGACTACAACCAAATCAAGGATTTGGTAAAAGAGAAATGTGTTGGACTTGTATATCTTGGTGCTGACAACAAAAAGTTGCATGATAATTTTGACGCATTAGGACTACCAGTCAAAGATACTCACAACATGAAAGATTGCGTTGCTGCATGTTATGAGATGGCTAAATCTGGGGACACTGTTCTTCTTAGTCCATGTTGTGCAAGTTTCGATTTGTTCAAAAATATGGAAGACCGTGGGGAACAATTCAAAAATTTGGTAAAAAATTTATAATTATAAAATACTATTCTGTCAATAAAGAAAAATGAATAATAAGACTTTTGGCAACATATTTAAAGGTGACAAGGTGATATGGATGATTTTTTTCTTCCTTTGTATTGTCAGTGTCGTTGAAGTTTTTTCAGCGTCATCTGAGTTAACTTACAAAGGAGGAAGTTATTTGTCACCACTTATCAAGCACATAGGAATCCTGATAATGGGTGTGTTCTGTATGGTTGTCACATTAAACGTGAAATGTAAGTATTTTAAGATATTGACACCTTTCATGCTTATTATTTCATTTTTCACACTTATATGGGTGTTCGTTGCTGGACAATCCACAAACGGTGCACAACGATGGATTAGTTTCATTGGCATTCAATTCCAGCCGTCAGAAATAGCAAAAGGCGCAATGGTCCTTGCTACAGCACAGATCCTTAGTGCCCTACAGACTGATCATGGAGCTGATAAGAATGCCTTTAAATATATATTAGTTGTTTGTGCGGTTATCATACCACTAATTGGACTGGAAAACTTGTCAACGGCAGCATTATTATGTCTGGTAATTCTCATGATGATGATTATAGGGCGCGTTCCAGGAAAACAGATTGGCAAACTTATGGGTGTGACCACCATGATAATAGTGTCAATATTTGCATTAGTAATGATTTTGGGGCAGGATAAACCTGAAGAGAACACGAAAGAAAAGCTCACTGAGCAGCTAGAGAAAAAGCCAAAAGAGGAAGAAGGTCTTGTTTCTAGAGTATTCCACCGTGCCGACACATGGAAATCACGTATTGATAAATTTATGTCCAACAAGGAGCTCTCTCCTGATGAAGTTGACTTAGACAAAGACGCTCAGGTAGCACATGCCAATATTGCTATTGCTTCCTCAAATGTAATTGGTAAAGGTCCAGGAAACAGTGTTGAACGAGATTTTCTTTCACAGGCTTTTTCAGACTTCATCTATGCTATAATAATAGAAGAATTGGGTATAGAAGGTGCGGCATTCGTAGCGTTCCTATATATAATGCTGTTATTCAGGACCGGGCGAATAGCAAATAGGTGTGAGAATAATTTTCCTGCACTATTAGCAATGGGATTAGCACTTCTTCTTGTCACCCAAGCACTATTCAACATGTGCGTAGCTGTTGGATTGGCACCAGTAACAGGTCAACCTCTTCCGCTTATCAGTAAAGGAGGTACATCTAGTATGATAAACTGTATCTATGTCGGTGTCATATTAAGTGTCAGTCGATCAGCGAAGACAAAGCCTGAAACACCAGGAACAACAGATAAAACAACTGTATAAAAACGCAAAAAGAACTGTTTAACAATAAATAGACTGCAAAATAGCAAAAAAATAAAAATTTTGATTAATTTTGCAATATAATAGAAATTTATAAGAAATGGACAAGGATTTAAGAGTCATAATCAGCGGCGGAGGAACAGGAGGACATATCTTTCCTGCAATATCAATAGCCAATGCTATCAAGGCAAAACGCCCAGATGCGAAGATTCTCTTCGTAGGCGCTCTTGGTAGAATGGAAATGCAGCGCGTCCCTGCAGCAGGATATGAAATTAAAGGATTACCTATCTGTGGTTTCGACCGCAAGCATTTATTAAAGAACATTGCAGTGCTCCTAAAAATATGGGAAAGCCAACGTAAAGCAAAAAAAATCATTAAGGATTTTAAGCCAATGGCAGCTGTTGGTGTTGGTGGTTACGCAAGTGGTCCAACCCTTAACGTATGCGCTGGTAAAGGAATCCCTTGTCTAATTCAAGAACAGAATTCTTATGCAGGAGTAACAAATAAGCTCCTGTCAAAAAAAGCAGATAAGATTTGCGTTGCCTATGATGGGATGGAACGTTTTTTCCCTGCTGAGAAAATCATCATGACAGGAAATCCTGTTAGACAAAATGTGTTGGAAAATACTATTTCTAAAGAAGAAGCTCGCAAACAATTCGGATTGAATCCTGAAACGAAGACGATACTTCTTGTAGGCGGAAGCCTTGGCGCACGCACTCTAAACGAAAGCATACTTCAGCATCTTGATATTGTAGAGAATAGCGGATTACAGTTCATCTGGCAAACTGGTAAATATTATAATGCTTCAATAATGCAGCAATTGGAAGGTAAAGACTTGCCAATGCTGAAAGTTACAGACTTTATTAGTGATATGGGAGCAGCTTACAAGGCTGCCGACTTAGTAATAAGTCGTGCTGGAGCTAGTAGTATAAGTGAGTTCTGCCTGATTGGTAAACCAGTTATTCTAGTACCATCACCAAACGTGGCAGAAGATCACCAAACCAAAAATGCTATGGCATTGGTCAACAAGGATGCGGCTATGTTTATTAAAGACTCAGAAGCTGCAGACAAACTTCTTCAAATAGCAGTGGACACTGTAAATAACGAAGAGAAGATAAATTCCCTTAGTGAGAATATAAAGAAACTTGGATTGACAAACTCTGCCGACGTAATTGCCGACGAGATTATAAAATTAGCAACAAAATAATGGAATTAAAAGATATTAAAGCTGTATATTTTATTGGTGCCGGTGGTATCGGAATGAGTGCCATCGCAAGATATTTTATAAACAGAGGTCTCGTAGTAGCTGGTTATGACAAAACTCCATCTGACCTTACACATCAGTTGGAAAAAGAAGGTATGCTTATTCACTATAATGAAAGTGTTGAGGATATCCCACATGCATGCAAGGACGCAAAGTCTACTTTGATTATATACACCCCGGCTATACCTTCTGAACACAAAGAGTTTGTATTCTTCAGAGATGGTAATTTTGAAATTCAGAAACGCGCACAAGTTCTAGGAACTTTGACTAGAAGCCATAAGGGACTTTGCTTTGCAGGTACTCACGGTAAAACGACAACATCTACAATGTGTGCACATATCATGCATCAGAGCCATGTTGATTGCAATGCTTTCCTTGGTGGAATATCAAAGAACTATGGAACAAACTACATACTATCAGACACTAGCGACTACGTAGTTATAGAAGCTGATGAATTTGACCGCAGTTTTCATTGGCTTAGTCCTTGGATGAGTGTTATCACAGCTACTGACCCAGACCATCTGGATATCTACGGAACAAAAGAGGCTTATCTTGAGAGTTTCCGTCATTACACTGAGCTAATACGCGAAGGTGGCGCGCTCATAATACACAAGAATCTTGAGATGAAACCAAATGTCAGCGATGGTGTTAAGGTTTATGAGTACAGTCGAGAGGAAGGAGACTTCCATGCAGAGAATATAAAAATAGACAATGGAGAAATTTCTTTCGATTTAATCTCACCAATAGAAAATATAAATAATATTGAACTTGGACAACCTATTCCAATCAATATAGAGAACGGTATTGCTGCCATGGCTATGGCGCAGTTGAATGGTTGTAATGCAGAAGAGATTAAATACGGCATGAAGACTTATGGCGGTGTAGACCGTCGCTTTGATTTCAAAATCAAAGACTCTAAGCACGTATTCCTTTCTGACTACGGTCATCATCCAAAGGAAATTCTACAAAGTGCAAAGAGTTTGAAAGAACTTTTCAAAGGAAGAAAGATAACTGCTATATTCCAACCTCACCTATATACTCGTACACGCGATTTTTACAAGGATTTCGCCGACGCATTGAGCAACTTTGACGAGGTTATTCTCACCGAAATATATCCTGCACGTGAGCAACCTATTCCAGGTATCACTAGTGAGATTATATATAAAAATATAAAAGATGGTGTTGAAAAGGACATGATAAAGAAAGATGACGTACTGAATTACGTAAATAGTCGTGATTTCGACGTGCTCGTTGTTTTAGGTGCTGGCAATCTTGACAATTATGTTCCACAGATAGCTAAGATTATCGAGAGTAAATAATTCTATAATCACAAATGCACATAAACTGGAAAAAAATAGCAATAATAACATTAGACTCTGCTCTGGCTATTTATCTGATGTTTGCTTTCACCGCCTTTAACAAGCCGGATGGAAAGACCAGGTTGTGCACAAAAGTGAACATTGATATTCAGGACGAAGCGACAAACGGTTTCATTGATACACATGAGATTAAAAACCGTTTGGGGAAAAACCATCTCTATCCGCTCAAAATGTCTTTGGATAAGGTTAATTCAAGAAAGATTGAAGAGACTCTAAAATCTAGCCCTTTCGTAAAAACTGCCGAATGTTACAAAACGCAAGACGGTCAAGTATGTATTTCTCTCACCCAAAGAATGCCTGTAGTAAGAATAAAGTCTGACAGTGGTGAGGACTATTACCTTGATGATAACGATTGTATAATGCCTAATTCACACTATACATCAGACCTCATAATTGCGACAGGACATATTACGAAATGGTTTGCTACAAATTATATTTCCCCTCTAAGCAAAACACTTATGGAGAATGACTTGTGGAAAAACCAAATTGAGCAGATTAACGTTATGCCAGATTTAGGGATAGAACTTGTGCCTAGAGTAGGCAATCATATAGTATATATCGGTCAACTTCCTTTCTACAAATATAAACAGCAGAGGAATAAACTTGTTTATGATTTTGTAATCAAAAAGATGGACCGCTTGGAAAAATTCTATAAGTATGGGCTTTCACAAGCTGGTTGGAATAAATACAGTTACATAAACCTTGAATTTGACAATCAGATAATATGCAAAAAAGTCTTCAAGGAAGAGAAAGACGACAAGAGCATCGAAAGCGCATTAGCTGTAAGCGACAATATTGGTGGAATATCAGTAAAAAAAACTGAGACAAACAAACAAGAAAGTCAATCGCTTGAAAAAAGCAGCAAGTCTGAAACCAGCAAGGCATCTTCAACAAAGAAGGCGTCAAGTGGAAATACGACTAAAAAGAATGGTAATAACAAAACTAGAAATTGAATTGATAAAGATATAAAGCATGGCAGAATTTATCGTTGCTATTGAACTGGGATCAACTAAGATTACCGGTATCGCTGGAAAGAAAAACCTTGACGGCAGCATTACGGTGCTGGCTGTTGTCAAAGAAGATTCCACACAATGCATTCGCAAAGGTGTGGTCTATAATATAGATAAGACCGTACAGTGTCTCACCAATATCATAACAAGACTTAAGACTGTTCTTAAGAGTGATATAGCGCATGTTTATGTTGGTGTTGGAGGCCAATCCATACGTAGTGTCAAAAACGTTATCGTAAAAGACCTACCGACAGGCACTATCGTTTCTCAAGAAATGGTAAATGAACTCATGGATGCCAATCGCGCCATGAGCTATCCTGACCAGGAAATTTTAGAGGCTGCAACTCAGGAATACAAAGTAGACCAGCAATATCAACTCGACCCTATTGGTATACAGTGCAATAGACTAGAGGGTAACTACTTGAACATTCTTTGGCACAAGACTTTCTATCGCAATCTAAACAAGTGTTTTGATCTTGCAGGCATTGCCATAGCAGAAATGTATCTTGCTCCTATGGTACTTGCTGATAGTGTACTTAGTGAGACAGAAAAAAGGTCAGGATCAGTACTTGTAGACCTTGGAGCAGAAAGCACTACTGTTTCAGTTTACTACAAGAATATACTTCGCCACTTGGCTATCATCCCTCTTGGCGGGAACAATATAACAAAGGATATAGCTTCTTTGCAGATTGAAGAATCTGATGCAGAGAAAATGAAAATAAAATATGCCAGCGCATGCACAGACAACAGTGACATTGATAACAATCTGATGTTGCCTATTGACTTGGATAGACAGATTGAAAACCGCAAATTCATTGAGATTGTAGAAGCACGTCTCGAAGAGATTATTGAGAATGTATGGTTTCAGGTTCCGGCTGAATATGCTAACAACCTATTAGGAGGGTTAATTCTTACGGGTGGAGGTTCTAATATGAAAAATATCGAAACTGCATTCCGCAACCACACTCATATTGACAAAATAAGAATAGCTAAATTTGTATCTCAGACTATCAATTCAACAAATGAGGATATAAATGCTCACGATGGTAAGATGAATACTATCCTTGGTATTCTTGCCAAAGGAGAAATGAACTGTGCCGGATCAGAAATCAAGGCAGACCTTTTCAGCAGCACTACTGAAAGCAAGCCAGCAATGACTACTGCTGACATACACAACAAGCCTCGAACGCTGACTGAAACAACAGGAAGTGGTGTTGTTCGAACAGAAGCAGAAAAACTGAAGGCTGAAGAGGAAGAGAAGAAAAAGAGAGAAGCAGAAATTGAGGCTGAGATAAAAGCCAAGAAACTGGAAGATGAACGTAAAAAGAAGAAAGAAGCTAGCCCTATCCACAAGACAATAAAGGGACTGAAAGGATTCTTCCAAAAGATGATATCTGAGGACGAGTAATTATCTTCTGTAATATTTAAGTTTAACATTTTAAATTAGACAACATGGCTGATAATAATAGCAAACCTACAATATTGGATTTCGGTGAACCGAAAGAAAACAGTATCATCAAAGTTATTGGTGTTGGTGGCGGTGGCGGTAACGCTGTAAACCACATGTATCGTGAAGGAATTCACGACGTATCATTCGTTCTCTGCAATACAGATAATCAAGCACTCAACGACTCTCCTGTACCTGTGCATTTACAATTAGGCAAAGAGGGACTTGGTGCAGGAAACAAACCTGCTAAGGCTCGTCAGGCAGCAGAAGAAACGATAGAAGAACTTAAATACATGTTAAGTGATGGCACAAAGATGGCTTTCATCACTGCCGGAATGGGCGGTGGTACAGGTACAGGTGCTGCTCCGGTAATAGCAAGAGTTTCTAAAGAACTAGGCATACTTACTGTCGGTATCGTTACAATTCCTTTCCGCTTTGAAGGTGACAGGAAGATAGACCAGGCTTTGGATGGTGTTGAAGAAATGTCAAAGCATGTTGACGCTCTCCTTGTAATCAATAACGAACGACTTCGTGAAATCTATCCAGACCTAACTGTTCTTGATGCATTCGGAAAAGCTGACGACACTTTAAGTATTGCAGCAAAGAGTATTGCCGAAATCATAACAAATCATGGTATGATAAACCTTGACTTCAATGATGTAAAGACTGTACTGAAAGAGGGTGGCGTTGCAATCATGAGTACTGGTTATGGAGAAGGAGAAGGCCGAGTAAAGAAAGCTATTGAAGACGCACTCAATTCACCACTACTTAATGATAATGACATATTCAACTCAAAGAAGATTCTACTTAGTATCAACTTCTGTAATGAAAAGAATGACAATTCTGGTTTAATGATGGAAGAAATGAACGATGTCAACGACTTCATGGCAAAATTCGGAAGTGATTTCGAAATCAAATGGGGACTTGCTATCGATCCAGAACTTGGCAAAAATGTCAAAGTTACAATCCTTGCTACAGGATTTGGCATAGAGGATGTTGACGGAATGAACGGTCATCTGAAGAAACATACACAGGAGGAAGCTGACAGAATAGCACAAGAGGAAGAACGCAGAGCTGAGAAAGAAGAAAGACGTGGACATTACTATGGTAACTTCGGCAAAAATAATCAATATAAACGCCGTCCACATATATTTCTTTTCCGTCAAGAAGACCTAGACAATGAAGATGTCATACTTGCTGTTGAGAATACCCCGACATACAAGCGCACAAGGCAGATGCTTGATGAAATACGAAATCAGGCTTCTGGAGTCCCTTCAAGCAACAATGAAGAAAAGGGTAATCAAGAGCCAACACAGGGGATTATAAGTTTCGCATAAAGAAAGAAATGAAAATAGAAGCAGTCATAATAGTTAAATATTAAGACTGCTTTTTATTCAAACTAGTATATTTATTTATACAATTCTTTTAGCACATCATACGATTTCAATTCTGGAAACTTAGGCACATGCAGTCGATAATAAGAAAGGACAACATCCACTAATCTATTTCTGTCAACATGTGACATTTTAAAAACGTGCATATTAGAATAATCCATCCTGCAAAAAGTCGCCAACAACGACGTGTCACCAGCGGATAAATACTCTCTATGAAAAGGTGGCATACTTGTATAGCACCCACTTCTCAAGTCAAAGCAAAAACCATTTTCATAGTCGTCAAGATTAGGATAAAAACCAATAAACGTTAATAGGTGAATCATGTAAACCAAATGAAAATTAGAAAAGCCTTCACTACAACTATCTAGCCATTGCAAACTATTCATCACATATCCAAACAAAGGCATATTCTTCTGTTCGTCTCTTATTGCATAAAAAGTAAATTCTGCAAGAAATAATGATATAGCCAATTTATACTGATCAAACGGTATAGAAGAATACGGAAAAGCAATACTAACATATTTAAATTGCTGCAAACCTTTCTTTTGTCTGTAATCATATTCCACTTCAAGAATTGAAAATGGCTGAAAGTATTGCTTTTTTATTTTAGCTTTTGCTGATGAAGATATAGGTGCGATAAAAGACACACGGCCATGTTCTTCGGTAAACAAGTCTACTATAATCTTGTCCTCACCGAATTTAAAAGAATGTAATACTATGGCTCTAGTCTTAATTATCATTGGTTAGTCAAAGTTAATATAAAAGACTGAAAAAACAACATAAAAAATGGAAAATGAAAAAAAAAACACTTTATCTTAAAATAATTCTATAAAAATTTGGAGGGATTAAAAAAAAAGCCTAACTTTGCACCCGCAAATTAAGCCATGGTCCCTTCGTCTATCGGTTAGGACGAGAGATTTTCATTCTCTAAAGAGCAGTTCGACTCTGCTAGGGACTACAAGTAAAAATAAAAAGTATAATTTAAGATGGCAAATCACAAATCATCAGTAAAGAGAATCCGTCAGACAAAGACAAAGACTCTGCACAATAAATATTTTGCAAAGACTATGCGTAACGCAGTTCGTAAACTTCGCGCACTCTCTGACAAGGATGAAGCAATTAAACTGTACCCAACCGTACAGAAGATGTTGGACAAGTTGGCTAAGGCTAACATTATTCACGCAAACAAAGCTGCTAACATCAAATCAGGTTTAGCACTGTATATTAGCAAGCTAGGTTAATATTAACCTTGTTTGTGTTTCAGTAAAGGTCGTAATTTCTTATGGAATTACGACCTTTATTTTATTATTATACGCCAACTTTATAAATAAATCATTTCAAACACGTTTTTTAGCACCAAAACACCTTGTTTTTTAAGTATTTTAGTGTATAAAAGTTTCGTATTATGTCTATTTTTTAGTATCTTTGCAACTAAATATTACTTATCAAAGAAATGGCAGAAAATCAAAACAACGAGGCGAGTTATTCAGCCTCGAATATTCAGGTACTCGAGGGTCTTGAGGCTGTACGCAAGCGCCCGGCTATGTATATTGGTGACATCAGTGAGAAAGGTCTTCATCACCTCGTCAATGAGACTGTCGATAACTCTATTGACGAAGCAATGGCAGGATATTGCACCGACATTGAGATAGCTATCCATGAAGATGGTTCTGTTTCAGTTGAGGACAATGGTCGTGGTATACCAGTTGACGAACACAAGAAGCTCCACAAGTCTGCACTTGAAGTCGTTATGACAGTACTACATGCTGGTGGTAAGTTTGACAAGGGATCATATAAGGTCAGCGGTGGTCTGCATGGTGTGGGTGTAAGTTGTGTCAACGCACTTTCTATCCACATGCTTTCACAAGTATTCCGCAACGGAAATATATATCAACAAGAATACGAGAAAGGCAAACCACTTTATCCTGTTAAGGTTGTCGGTGAAACTGACAAGCGCGGTACACGCCAGCAGTTCTGGCCAGACCCCACAATATTCACAACAACAACATTCAAATGGGACCTCGTTGCAAGTCGCATGCGTGAACTTGCATACCTTAATGCTGGTATCAAAATTATCCTTACCGACCTTCGCAAAGATGAAGACGGAAAGATTCGTCAGGAAGTATTCCATGCCAAAGACGGATTGAAGGAATTCGTTCGTTATGTAGACCGTCATCGCCAGCATCTTTTTGATGATGTAATCTTCCTTAAGACTGAAAAACAAGGCGTTCCTATAGAAGTAGCCGTGATGTATAACACAGATTATTCTGAGAACATCCACAGTTACGTAAACAATATCAATACTATCGAGGGTGGTACTCACCTTACAGGTTTCCGTGCAGCTCTCACTCGTACGTTGAAAAACTATGCCGACTCAGACCCTACAATATCAAAGCAGATAGAAAAGGCTAAGATAGAGATTGCCGGTGAAGATTTCCGAGAAGGTCTTACAGCAGTAATATCTATCAAGGTTGCAGAACCTCAGTTCGAAGGTCAGACCAAGACAAAATTGGGTAACAGCGAAGTTGCAGGTGCCGTTCAGCAGGCTGTTGGTGAAGCTCTTGCCAACTACCTAGAAGAACACCCTTTAGAGGCAAAGAAAATATGCGAGAAAGTTGTTCTTGCAGCCACAGCACGTATAGCAGCCCGCAAAGCTCGTGAAAGCGTACAGCGCAAGAGCGTTATGGGTGGAGGCGGACTGCCTGGCAAGTTGGCAGACTGCTCTAACAAGGATCCGCACGAATGCGAAATATTCCTTGTCGAGGGTGACTCTGCCGGTGGTTCAGCAAAACAGGGCCGTGACCGTTACACACAAGCAATCCTTCCTCTTCGTGGTAAGATCCTTAATGTTGAAAAAGTACAATGGCACAGAGTATTCGAAGCCGAGTCTGTAATGAACATTATACAGAGTATCGGAGTTCGTTTTGGTGTTGAAGGCGAAGACGATCGTGAAGCTAATATTGACAAACTGCGTTATGACAAAATAATAATAATGACCGATGCCGATGTCGATGGTTCTCACATCGACACTCTTATTATGACATTGTTCTATCGTTTCATGCCTAAAGTCATTGAGGGCGGACATCTTTTCATTGCCACTCCTCCACTCTATAAGTGTACTTACAAAAAAGCCAGCGAGTATTGCTACACAGAGCAGCAGCGTCAGGCTTTCATCGATAAGTATGTTGAAGGAAAAGAAGACGACAAGGCTTTACACACACAGCGTTATAAAGGTTTGGGTGAAATGAATCCAGATCAGCTTTGGGACACTACAATGAATCCTACATCACGTCTTCTCAAGCAGGTTACAATTCAAAATGCAGCCGAAGCTGACGAGATATTCTCTATGTTAATGGGAGACGATGTAGAACCACGACGTGAATTTATCGAGCAGAACGCTACATACGCAAATATTGACGCATAAAAGCTACAATTAAAATATTCCAATCCCTCTCCTCCTGTAGGAGGGGGATTTTTATTAATATCAACGATTATGAAAAAGTACATATTCACTTTCTTTGCAATAACACTGTCCATGGCTGCATCTGCAGGCCAGCTACCAATGAAATTATGGTATAACTCTCCGGCACAGTATTTCGAAGAGTCGTTGCCGATTGGCAACGGTAAACTTGGTGCACTTGTATATGGCAATCCTGACCAAGACATTTTGTATCTAAACGACATTACTTTCTGGACAGGAAAGCCAGTTAATCTTAATGAAGGTGGCGACGCCTACAAATATATTCCACTGATACGTCAGGAGCTGTTCAAAGAGAACTATAAGGAAGCTGATATACTGCAACATCTTGTGCAGGGACATAATTCCGAAAACTATCAACCTCTTTCTACATTAAAGATAAACGACTACGCCAAGGGCAGTGTATCAAACTATTATCGTGAACTTGACATAGACAGCGCAATCACAAAAGTAAGATACACTCGTGGCGACGTGACATTCAATCGTGAATACTTAGCTAGTAATCCAGACAAATTGATAGCCATACATTTGACCGCAAGCAAGAAGGCATCAATAAATTGTGAAATTCTTCTTACTGGACAGACACCACACAAGATAAAGGCGGCAGACAAGCAGATAACAATGCTTGGAAACGCTATTGGTGATCCGAAAGAGAGCATCCATTTCTGTTCAATTCTGAAAGTAAACAATCAAGGCGGAAGTATTGAAGTGACCGACTCTACACTCCAGATTATCAATGCAGACGAAGCTACATTGTATTTTGTTAACGAGACTAGTTTCAATGGATTCGACAAGCACCCAGTAAACGAGGGAGCAAACTATATAGAAAACGCCACTAATGATATCTGGCACACTGTGAACTATACATACCAACAGTTCCGCGAACGCCATATCTCTGACTACAGAAAACTTTTCAACAGACTTACACTCAACCTTAGCGGTGCTAAATACGACAAGAATAAGACTACAGAGCAGCAGTTAAAGGACTACACAGATAATGGTGGTAACAATAAGTATCTGGAGACACTATACTTTCAATACGGTCGCTATCTTCTAATCAGTAGTTCACGCACACCTTCAGTACCAGCAAACTTGCAAGGGCTTTGGACACCACATAAGTTTTCTCCTTGGCGTGGAAACTATACGGTCAACATAAACCTAGAAGAGAACTATTGGCATGCAGAAGAAGCAAATTTGTCAGAAATGGTAATGCCGTTAGACGGTTACATTTCATCGTTGGCTAAGACCGGCAAGTATACAGCCAAACACTATTATGGAATAAACCAAGGATGGTGCTCAAGTCACAATTCCGATATATGGGCTATGTCTAACCCTGTTGGAGAGAAGCAGGAAAGTCCAGAATGGAGTAACTGGAATATGGGAGGAGCATGGCTTGTAAATACACTATGGGAACACTATGACTTCAACAGGGACAAGAAATATCTTCATGACACAGCCTACCCTCTTATGAAAGGAGCAAGCGACTTCATGCTAAAATGGTTAATAGAAAACCCTAAAAAGAAAGGCGAACTGATTACCGCACCAAGCACAAGTCCAGAAAATGAATACGTAAACGACAAAGGATATCATGGTACAACATGCTATGGAGGAACTGCCGACCTTGCAATTATACGCGAACTTCTAACAAACACATTAAAGGCTGCGCAGGCCCTTAATATTGACAAAACATATCAAGACACACTCACATCAACTATCAAATGTCTGCACCCATACACAATAGGACACATGGGTGATATCAACGAGTGGTATTATGATTGGGACGATTATGATTTCCAACACCGTCACCAAAGCCATCTCATAGGTTTATATCCTGGGCATCAGATAACAACTACCAACACGCCAGAACTGACCAAAGCGGCAACACGTACATTGGAAATAAAGGGCGACAAGACTACAGGTTGGAGTACAGGCTGGCGAATAAATCTATGGGCACGTCTGCATCGTTCAGATATGGCTTATCACTTATACCAAAAACTCCTGACATATGTAAGTCCTGACAACTACAAAGGCACTGACCGAAGACACAGTGGCGGCACATATCCTAACCTATTTGATGCTCATCCACCTTTCCAAATTGACGGAAACTTTGGTGGAACAGCAGGAGTTTGTGAGATGCTGATGCAAAGCGACGGCAACACCATACAACTCCTACCTGCATGTCCTACCACTTGGAAGACAGGTTCCATAAACGGACTTAAAGCCCGTGGTGGTTATATTGTCAATATGGAATGGAAAAACGGAAAGGTTATCAATGCCGATATATTCAGTACAGTTGGCGGAACAGTTAGAGTCATATACAATAATAAAGTCAAGACCATTACATTAAGCAAAGGTACGAAAAAGAGGATATAAAATAATGAGAGAAATAATGATTGGTCTACTTTCAATGATATCCTATAACATAAGTGCCCAAAGTTTTATGACTCAATGGATATCACTCCCAGAAGTAGACTCTACATCACAGGTTTGGTTCAGACAGACTATTGTAGACAGCCAACGCCCTACATTAGCCAACATTATTATCACCACAACAGGACAAATAGAACTCTACGTAAACGGATATAATGTATCAACAGACACACGTCTGCCATACCGTAAATACAGCGACAACGACAAACCTATATGCATGTCATTCAACGTGACTAGATTTCTTCGTCCCGACAGCAATACGATTGCGGTATGGTACAGTCCGACATATCCTCACATACAGCCACGACAGATTTCACTCAACTATAACGGAGTAATGCCAGACGGAGAAAAGTTTTCCTATAACGCCGATGAAGAATGGCTCTGCAGAAAAGCCAATATATCACTAACTGCTGATGGTGAAGAAGAATTTTTTTCACCGTCAAATGATGCAGTGTGGAATTCTTCAGAATACGAACCTGCATGCTGGATAGGAGCAAAACTGCAAAACGATGATACAACTAGTTCTATTACTGATTACGCATCATTCTACAACTCAAGACGTGTCACGAAAATAATACGTCCTGAATGTCACAAGATTAGCAGAGACTCTATAGAATATCGTTTCAACCCTGCCTTTCAAGGCTACGTACGCATCACGCTGCGTGAAGCAAAAAAAGGCGAAAAATTAGACATTGGTGGACTTAAATATACATGCAACGGAGATATTGACGAACAAGCTTACAGGAAATTCACTGATAAATATTGCGATTACGTTATTATCTGTGGTGACAGAAAATTCAGAAAAAGTCAGATACAGAATGTGGAAGGAGTAGAAATAAGTACTTATTTTCATTCTAATTGGTTATATTAATGCAATATTTTTAAATAAGAAATAGCTAAAAATTACTTTATTTACATTACCTTTGTAAAATGAGTTCATTAGGTAAAGAAATTACGATAGCATCAACATTGGAATTGCACGTAAGCAGTCACATTGATGAAGACTTACTGCTTATTGATTCCTTAGCAGATTTGCCATTCCCGGACGAGCCCAAAAAGCTGGGATGTCTGCTAATAGCATTGTGCACAAAAGGCGAAGCCAAATACACCGTAGATACTATAGAAAATGTTGTCCACCCAAATGATATGATGATAGTCAGTCCTGGACAAGTTGCAAACAACTATCAACTTAGTCCTGAATGTGACGGTATAGGAATACTTGTGTCTGACAAATTTTTCAGAGAAATTATTTCAAACATCCATGAACTTTCCTCACTCTTTCTGTTTTCAAAGGACCATCCTGTCTGCGGACTTCATGATGATGAGTCAGATATGCTACAGAAATACTATAGTCTGCTGAAGGAAAAGGTGGACCGCCAGGATCATCATTTCCGTACGGAAACCGTAAAGTCATTGTTACAGACTATGATTTATGATGTCAGCAATACCATTTACCGCATACAGAATAACGATGGGCGCAAGCTTTCACGAGGAGAAAATATTTTCTTTGACTATATAAACCTTGTAGAAAATAATTTTAGAAACGAACGACGTGTAAGTTGGTATGCTGCCAAACTAAATATCACCGCTAAATATCTTTCAGAAACCGTAAAGTCCATAAGTCACCGCACTCCAAACGAGTGGATAGATTATTATGTAACTTTGGAAATGCGAGTTCTTCTTAAGAACACATCAAAAAGTATTAAGGAAATATCTCAGATTCTAAATTTCCCTAACCAAAGTTTTCTTGGCAAGTTTTTCAAGGAACACGTAGGTATGTCACCTACACAATACAGACGTAGCTGATAAATTAATCAGCTACATTTTTTCTAACTGTTCTGCCACATCACATAGTTCCTTATACCATTCTGCACCAAAACGACGTGTCAACGGACCTTCCAGAAACTTGTAAATAGGGAGATTTAGTTCTTTACCTTTTACAACTGCATCCTTGCACACATCCCAACGGTTATAGTTTATTCCAACAGTGCCATTATTAAAATCCTTAACTCTTATAGGATAAAGCGCACAAGATATAGGCTTCACGAAATCTGTTTTTTTAGCACGATAAGCTCGTTCTAATGCACATAGGCAACATCCGCTTTCATAGCATGTAAAAACACAGTCCTTTCCGTTCACAATACTTGTCACCAAGTCTCCTTCTTGGTCAACATACGCAACACCCTGCTTGTCTACAATAGCCTGTGCAGATGCACTCATGTCTGTCCAAACAGTGTCTAGAGAATCCTCAATGCCGCCTATTTCATCAAGAGTTACCGGAGCACCGGCATCTCCTTCAACGCAGCATTGACCTTTGCATTTGTCAAGATCACAACAAAACTTTTCCGTGAATATATCAGGAGAAACCAAGACGCTTCCCACCTGAATTATATGTAAATCATCCATAGATTTAAACTGTTATCCTAATATTTGTGAATATCACCATATCACGGGACTCTCTCCCCTGCCTACAAGATATTCATTGCATTTTGAAAACTGATGGTTACCAAACCATCCACCACGATTGGCTGATAATGGCGACGGATGCACACATTCCAGCACAAAATGCTTGCTACTATCGATAAGATATTTCTTTCCGCGCGCAAAACCACCCCAAAGCATAAACACCAATCCTTCGCGATTGTCGCTCAAAGCCTTTATAGCTGCATCAGTAAATTCAGTCCAACCCAGTCGTTGATGACTGTTAGCCATGTGAGCCCTTACAGTAAGCGTTGCATTAAGTAGCAACACACCTTGGTCTGCCCACCTTGTAAGGTCACCGCTTTTCGGCATAGGTTTTCCAAGATCCATCTGGATCTCCTTAAATATATTAATAAGTGAAGGTGGCATAACAACGCTGTCAGGAACAGAGAAACTCAGTCCCATAGCCTGTCCAGGTTCATGATATGGATCCTGCCCTATTATCACCACCTTCACTTTATCGAATGGGCAAAGATTGAAGGCATTGAATATCAGATGTCCAGGAGGATAACATTCTCCATGCAGATATTCATCTCGTACCATTGATTTGAGATTCACAAAATATTGCTTGTCAAACTCTGCACCAAGATACTTTTTCCAACTTTCTTCAATCTTTACATCCATAATAACGATTACTTATTGTCTGAGATAAGATTCTCACCTGTCATATCTGAAGGCTGTTCCATTCCCAATATATGCAGAATAGAAGGAGCAATGTCAGCAAGACGACCGTCCTTTACTGTAGCAGAATTATTATCTGTGACATAAATGAAAGGAACTGGATTCAAAGAGTGCGCAGTGTTAGGAGTACCATCTTCGTTAATCGCATTATCAGCATTACCATGGTCTGCAATAATCACAGCCTCATAGTCATTGGCCTTAGCAGCCTTAACAACATCTTTCACACAGTTGTCTACAGCCCATACAGCCTTAGCAATTGCATTGTATATACCAGTATGGCCTACCATATCACCGTTTGCAAAGTTAACTACGATAAAGTCATACTTGCTCTCATTGATAGCTGCGACCAATTTATCCTTAACTTCAAAAGCACTCATCTCTGGCTTCAAGTCATAAGTTGCAACCTTTGGAGAAGGAACCAATATTCTGTCCTCGCCATCATATGGAGTCTCGCGACCACCATTAAAGAAGAATGTTACATGAGCATACTTCTCAGTCTCTGCAGTATGAAGTTGCTTCTTACCGTTTTTAGAAAGATATTCACCAAGAGTATCCTCTACATTTTCCTTAGGGAACAAAATATGAACATTCTTGAAACTTGAATCATAAGGTGTCATGCAATAATACTGCAAGTTCTTTACTGTCTGCATACCCTCTTCTGGCATATCCTGCTGAGAAAGAACCTGTGTTAATTCCTTAGCACGGTCATTGCGATAGTTAATGAAGATTACAACATCACCCTCACTGATAGTACCGTCAACCTTAGAATTATTTATAGCCTTGATAAACTCGTCTGTAACGCCTTCATCGTAACTTTCCTGCATGGCCTTAACCATATCATCAGACTGCTTACCCTCACCTTTTACAAGCAAGTCATAAGCCTCTTTAACACGATTCCAACGCTTGTCACGATCCATTGCATAGAAACGACCGATAACACTTGCTATGTGAGCACCGTTGTTTTTACAGCAATTGTCAATCTGCTCGATAAATCCTTTACCACTCTTTGGATCAGTATCACGACCATCCATAAAACAGTGAACATATACGTCTTTCAGATTGTATTCTTTGCCAATCTCTATCAACTTATAAAGATGATCAAGAGAAGAGTGTACACCACCAGAACTAGTAAGACCCATCAAATGAAGTTTCTTGCCTGTCTTCTGTGCGTAGCTATATGCGTCGATAATTTCCTTATTCTTAAGAATATCACCACTCTGACAAGCCTTGTTAATCTTAACAAGATCCTGATACACAATACGGCCTGCGCCAATATTAAGGTGACCTACTTCAGAGTTACCCATCTGTCCCTCTGGCAGACCAACATCTTCACCTGAAGTCTGTATCTGAGAGTGTGCTGAAACTGCTGTAAGATAATCAAGATAAGGAGTTGGAGTATTATAAATAACATCACCCTTACCATGTTTGCCGATTCCCCATCCATCGAGAATCATCAATAAAGCTTTCTTTGCCATAAAAATATAATAAACTTAAAATTCGAATTCCAAATGCAAAAATACGAATAAGGAGTGAATTACCAAAAATATATTTCATATATTTGCAGTCGAAAACAAAATTATAATTAATATTATCTATGTTAGAAAGAGATTACATCATGCGCCTTATACAAGAGTTTATGGCAGCACTTGAGAGAATGTTGGAGAAACCAGAAATTGAAGCTAGGCGCAAGGAGATACAAACTCTTTACGATAAATACGTTGGTCCTTATGCTTTTTATCACACGGCAACTGTTGAAGAGGCTCTCGAAGCACTTGAAGGAGTTGACGAAGAGCACAGAATTGGCAAAATTGAGATGCTCGCCGAACTATGCTACAATGAGGCACGCATGTTTTCTAAGCCTGAATCTGATATGCTTCTTGACAAAGCTTATCAATTGTTTGACTATCTTGAGCACAATAGCGGAACCTTTTCGTTTGACCGCAGAAACAAAATGAACTTCATCATGAGTCAAAAAGTTAACGAATAATTACTATTTTAGTGGCTCTTAATGCTACATTAAGAAAGCAGATGTAGGAAAAGACTACTTTATTTCTATAAATCCACCATAATAAGTTTTTAATGTCGCGAATGTCATAACGTCACAAGCCCTTCATCTATAGGGCTTGAACGAGTGACATTTAGTAACATTATTGAAGTCTTAGCTTTTAGTGTAAAGTATGATAATATAAATATTTAGAGCATGGATTTCTCAATAACAAGTTGAATTTTATGCATTTAGGCTGTCTTCCCCACATGTTTTTATTATTTAGCTACGAAGCTACGGCATCTCTCGCAAAGCCTATAAACAGGGGAATTTGCTACACGCAGCTTGCAGGATTTAGCTACGTCAAGCTACGTTCTAACTACGTCAACTTGTGTCTTTTTAACAATGGAATGTATTCTATGAGTAAATTTGTCAAAGAAGTGTTAGCTACATCTGAGGAACTGAGGATATTTAAATAGATACAGTAAACGAGAGCAGAATTTCCAAGCTTGTTTAACTATTCTGCTGAATTCCACTGAATTCTCGGCAAAGATACTGCAAAAATTTTGTCCATGCAATCAGATTTAGGTTAGCCTGTTAGCCAAAGTTTTAATTACGGGGGACTACACTTCGTAATATACACGTGCGTGCGCATGCGCACACTCTGGGTTTTTCGTAAAAACAAGTGTCAAAGTGTCTATCCGTTGAGCATCAAATAGTTATAACACTTTTCAAGTGGCATTAAGTGTCGGTTATTTGTCGGTAAAATCTGGGGGATATTTTTCTTCATTTCGCATTGCGTTTTACGAAGAATTACGATGCGTTTTACGATGCTTTGTAGTGCGTTTTACGTTATATTGCATTGCGTTTTACGAAGAAATGGAAGGTAAAATATCGTAGAAACGTTTCCGTTTCTATATGGAAGCAGTTGCATTTCTACATAGAAATCCATGCAAAACTCGATATTTTACCGTCAGTTCACCGTCACTTTACGACGTCTGATTTGTCGATAAAATACTGATATTCATCAAGTTGACACTTCGACACTCGTTTTTCATAAGTCCCAAGTGCGCGCGTGCATACACGTACATTATATAGGACGAAAAAAATAACGTAGCTAGAACGTAGCTTACCGTAGCTAAATTGACCTAGCTACATATCGTTTTTCCCTCTGCTTAAAGGCTTTACGAGAGATGCCGTAACTTCGTAGCTAAATAACACAAAAAACGTGGGGAAGATGGTCTAAATGTACAAAATTCAAATCTTCACAGAGAAATATTGTCTCAAACACTTTTGTCCCGATAATGTCACTCGCCCCCCCATAAATAAGAAAGTTGTGGCATTAAAAACTTTTTCTGGTTAAGAGTTATTCTTTAGCCAGAAAAGGTTGTTATTAAATAAGTTGTCTGACCTTACCGGATTGGTTGACAGATTGGTCAAAGCGATTACAGCATCATCAGAGTTTCATAATTCTTTTCCTTTGTAAGATCGGTGATATAAAACAAGTCTATAATCCACCATATGCCCAAGCCTCCACATGTCAAGAGCTTTAAGATTCCAAGGCCTACATTACCAAGATATATTCTATCTACCCCATAGGCACCGACAAGAATAGATAAAATCAAAGCAATAGTAGGATCTTTCATCTGGGCAAGATATATACAAGCGGCATTATAATCCAACGCCTCTATTTTTTCGTTCACTTTACTAAATTTAGCAATCGGAAATTTGTTGCCATAAAGTGCTACTAACTGTTCTTTTTGGTTTTTTTCCATATATTATTATATTTTAAGGATGTTTCTAATGATAAGCCATAGAAAGAACGTTATGATATAAAACCACACTAAGTATTTATTCTCAATAATACTAGTAAGTCTTTCTTTAGCATTGCCTTGTGGCATTATCCATGCAACGCCAAATAAGGTGACATATGGCAACGAATAGGCTAAATAGTAATTATAAGCTATCGCTTCATGCCAATGTCTGTGTAACATTGCATATATAAAACGTTGTATTCCACAACCAGGGCAGCTTAGGCCTGTAATCAATTTAAAAGGACATTTAGGCATAAACCAATAGCTACAAGGATTGAGAAAATATAGACTCAACAACACTAAAGCTAAAATAATTACGACTATGCCAAGATGTCTCAACTTATGATTGAATTATAATGAAGTTTTAATAAATCTCATTAATGGAGAAAATGCAAAGATATAAATGATCCAAAATATAAATCCAAGGGCAACGCCAATATAGCTCCATCTCATAGCTTCATCTGCATTAATCTTTGCAGCTGCATATTGTTTCATTGCAAAAAGATTATTTACCTGACTTGCCTTTATTATGGCGACAATACCAAAAGGGAGACAACAGAATAATGTTGTTAGAATTGCCATCAGCATATTGTTATTTGGTTTTACCATTACATTCTGCTGCGCATTTTCATGTTCAGTAATCTGTTCGGTAGCCTGATCAACTACCTGTTCGTTTGATTCTAAATTCTGGTCCATATTTTTATTAATTTTTAGTCGTTAATGAATAAGTATACTACGTATTCGATATTAAGTAGTTGCAAATATAAACAAAATAATTAACAATACAAATAAAAACATCGTAAATATTTAACACAACATATCAAGAGCATGAAAAATATGGTATTATTTGTAATACATACGTAATATATAATACAGTAATATCTTTAATTGTTTGTTTATATGTTAACTTGAATCTTATCACACATGCCATATCTGTTAACAATACATGTATCATTGGTTATAATGCCCATAAATAGCATATTCAAATTTGGAATATGGAATAAATAATGCTATATTTGCACAGCTAAACAACAAATACCTTAAAATGAAAAAAATCATTATCGGCTGCACAGCCTTATTATTATCAACAACAATGATTGCACAAGATGCACCACAACTTAATGCTAAGAACATTGACAACGTGATTAAGGCAATGACTCTTGAAGAGAAAGCCCAACTTCTTGTTGGTGGAGGCAACGATGGCTTTGTCGGGTCTGGCTCTATGCTTGGACATCAGAAGAAGATAGTTGCAGGAGCTGCTGGAATTACAGTTGCAATCCCCAGACTTGGCATTCCCGCAACAGTAGTTGCAGACGGACCAGCTGGAGTTCACATTGACTCACATCGCGAAGGTGCTACTCAAACTTTCTATGCCACAGGATTTCCTGTTGGAACTTGCCTAGCTTCGACTTGGAACACTTCTCTTGTATATAATGTAGGCAAAGCTATGGGTAACGAGGCTATTGAATATGGCGTTGACGTTATTCTAGGTCCAGGAATGAACTTGCACAGAAGTCCCCTATGTGGACGTAACTTTGAATATTATAGTGAAGACCCTATTGTGACTGGTACAATTGGTACTGCTATGGTTAATGGAATACAAAGTCAAGGTGTAGGCGTGAGTGCAAAGCACTTCGCCGTTAACTCACAGGAGAGCGACCGCACACGTGTTGACGAAAGAGTTTCTCAACGTGCACTACGTGAACTTTATCTAAAAGGCTTTGAAATGATGGTGCGCAAAAGTAATCCGTGGACTGTTATGTCTTCATATAATAAGATTAATGGTGTATATGCACAAGGAAACAAGGATTTGCTTACCAATGTTCTCCGCAATGATTGGGGATTTAACGGCATCGTTATGACCGACTGGATTGGAAAGCGCAAAGACCTACCTATAGAAAGCGAGATAGCTGCCGGTAACGACCTTATGATGCCAGGTTATCCAGCACAGGTTGAGGATATCGTAAATGCTGTAAAAGCCGGCAAACTTGATATCAATGATGTTGACAGATGCGTGAAAAACATGTTGGAATATATTGTCAAGACTCCTAGATTCAATGGCTATAAATACTCTAACAAACCCGACCTTGAAGCTCATGCACAGATTACTCGTCAAGCCTCAACAGAAGGTATGGTATTACTGAAGAATGATGACCATACATTGCCTATCAAAAATATTAAGAATGTTGCTCTTTTCGGCGTAAACTCTTACGACTTTTTAAGCTGTGGTCTTGGCTCAGGATGTGTTAACGTTCCTTATGTTGTGGATATGCTTAACGGACTTAAAAATGCCGGAGTGGCTACAACACCACAGCTTACGGAGATTTATCAGAACTATGTGAAATACGCAACTGCCAAACTGAAGGCTGACAAAAACCCTGAAATGTGGTTCCTAAACCAGGGACAGCCTAAACTTGACGAGATTGAGATTACAAAACGTTGCATAGAGCACGAAATAAAAGATGCTGACGCTGCTATAATTACGATAGCAAGACAAGCTGGCGAAGGAATAGACAGACAGATTGACGGAGAATTCAACCTTACAGATAACGAAAAGAGCATGATTTCGAGAGTAAGCGATGCATTCCACGCAGCAGGAAAGCCTGTTATCGTTATCATAAACTCAGGAAGCGTAATGGAGACAGCTTCATGGCGTGACCGTGCAGATGCCATTCTTGTGGCATGGCAACCTGGAGAAGAAGGTGGTAATAGTGTAGTTGACGTACTGACTGGTAAAGCTAATCCTTCAGGACACCTGACCATGACATGGCCTATAAGCGCAACAGATGTTCCTTCAACAAAAAACTTTCCGCAGAATCCAGACTATTATAACCTTACTGACAAGATTGCCAGCGGAAGAATGCAAGGTGTTGACTACACAAATCATGACGAGGATATATACGTAGGTTACAGATATTTCGACACATTCGGAAAGAAGGTGGCTTATCCTTTCGGTTACGGACTTAGCTACACAACTTTTGAATATGGCAAACCTAGCGTTAAGGAGCATGGCAATCAGATTGAAGTGTCTATAAGCATAAAGAACACAGGCAAGGTTGCTGGCAAGGAAGTTGCTCAGGTTTATGTAGCAGCAGCAAAAGGCAGCTATGAAAAACCAGCAAAGGAGTTAAAGGCTTATGCTAAAACCAACATGCTTAAAGCTGGACAAAGTGAGACTTTGAAGATGACTATCAATAAACGAGACCTTGCTAGCTTTGACGAAGCAGAAAGTCAATGGAAAGTTGATGCCGGAGTTTATACGTTCAAGGTTGGCGCAAATGTTGAAGATATAAAGGGACAGGCTAAACTTAACATAAAAGAATATACTGAGAAAGTGAGCAATGCATTGAAACCTCAATACAAGCTCAATTTACTACATCAATAAATTTGGAAAAGTATTTCGGGGCACATTATGCTCCGAAATATTCTTCCAATTCTTTCATCGCACTACCCTCTTCATTTTTCAAATCCTTAATTACCAATCCTTTTTCAAGCAACAATATTCTTGTTGATATGTCAGACACAAAATTAAGGTTGTGACTAGACAATATAACCGTCATGCCAAACTCATGACATGCACCCTGTATCATCTTTGCAATATTTATCTGTGAAGAAGGGTCTAGATAATTAAATGGTTCATCAAGAATAAGCACCTCCGGATTAATTATCATTGCACCAATAATACCTATCTTCTGACGATTACCCTCTGAAAAGTCACGTATATACTTCTTTGTGCCTAAAATTTCATCATGCATCAGTGACGAATAATTTTCGAGTCGCTGATTGATTGTCTCAGTAGGAATGTTGTAAACCTTTCCTATGAATGTGAAATATTCCTCTGGCGTATAGAAGTCTATCAAAAAACGTCCGTCAATAAACGAACCGGTATATTGCTTCCAATCCTCAGTTTCATTAACCCTCAAACCATTACTATACACACAGCCGTCATCAGCCTTTATTAAATCTAGGATAAGGCGCAATAGAGTTGTCTTTCCAGCACCATTATTGCCAACCAATCCAATGAGTTCGCCTGAGCCAAGAGTCATTTGAGGTATATCCACAACTGTTTTATCACCATATATCTTTTTAAGATTTTCTATCTTTATTTCCATATTCGTTTTGATTTAAATTATATTGTTTATTCACAGAAAGTTTCCATTCTCTTATATCTTATACTCATAAAACGACTAGCCAGAGACTTGAGAACTATTCTATGCAGAAGCAGGGCTATTACTCCCAATAAAGCCACGATAGCCTCAGCTATATAAGTATTGTCGAGACAAAGCATAAGCGCACCATAAATACCCATTGGTATAAATATCACGAAACCATATAGATGTATTGCCATGTTAGCCCCCTGATAATTAAAGAATGCTGAAGAGAAAAGGTCTATTCGCTTTGAGAAAAGACACGTTGGCATCATTATAATGTTAACAACAGCACAGAAAAAGAATGTTGCTATAAGTAGGTCTATGCCCCAATATCCTAAGAAAAGCCCTGGGATATATGGTATAATCATTACAAGATTTATAAGCATAAGGAAATAATACTTTTTACATAACAATTCATAAATAGACATTGGCTTTGTCATTATACCATGGAAGAAATTACCTTCAACACCAAATACCCACTGTCCAAGCAACATTGACGGAAATGCCATAGCAAACATCAGGAATAGCGACAATCCACCAACTCCAATTCCATCATGGCTTCTAATTGTCAACGCCTGAGAATATACTTGAAATAAAAATACCAAAGGGATGAATATCATTGCCTGACGAAGACGTTTTGAACGGAGCACACTGATATATTCCATACTAAACAGTGAGATATCTCCAAGGCTACGCACTTTAGAAGTATGAGTTTTCTGCTCATTATAATGCTTTACACTGCACATATACTTATACAGAGCCAACAAGAACAGTAATGTTATAATAATCATGCCAAGAATTACGGCTACATCAATATTGAGTCCAACAGACACAGCATAAAAGACTATAGCTACAATATAATATGCAAGAAGTCCAATCCACAACGGCAGTTTATATTCCCATCCCTGAGCTTTACGCAGACATGTAAGCATGAGCCCGTCGGTTAGACTGACGCTGAACGCAAGCAAGAACGTAAGAAGTGCATATTCTATTGGCATAATGAAGCACGATATACCTAAGAGCAACATAGGATTAACCCAGTTCCAATAGTCGGCAACGTTCATAATGATTAGGAATTTATTCCAACTGCTTTCAGAAACAGGGCGTGACTTTAAGTAGTCATCCATTCCGGCTGCTTCCTGTTTCATCAGGAACTTCATCAGAATTCCCAAAACAGAAAAAGTCATAACCAACGGAATTGCAATTTTTTGAGTTACACCATTGTGCATATCAAGATTACCGTCCTTACTTATTTGTATGTAAGCACCGATAATACCAGAAATAATAATTAACAGGATATACAAAAACCACCCCATTCGCTTCCAGTCAAATGTTCGCTTTTTCTGTATCCACCAAAGATTTAATAGTGTTTTCAACATAAGATGTGTGTTGTTTTAGTGACTATTAGTATTGTCACAAATAATATTTAGTTGCAAATATAAAAAAAATCGGCAATATTCTTGCCGATTTTTCTGTTAATTTGATTATTCACTTATCATTTTGACAATATTGCCTTCTTCATCATAACTGAGCGGAATAACTTTCAAGCTTCGCAACCATGTTGTATCATTGCTTGGAACGCAATCATGATGGAACAGATACCACTGTCCCCTGAACTCGGCTATACTGTGATGAGTGGTCCAACCAACAACAGGTTCTAGTATCACACCCTTATATGTAAATGGTCCATAAGGATTGTCACCGACTGCATAGCATATATAATGAGTATCTCCAGTACTATAACTAAAATAGTACTTTCCATTATACTTATGCATCCAACTAGCCTCGAAGAATCGATAAGGATTATCAGCAGTAAGGGGTTTGCCATTTTCATCCACAATGATGACAGGGCGTGAAGCTTCACTAAACTGCAACACATCATCAGTCATCTTTGCAACACGACTTGGCAACGGAGTTTCGTTCCCTTCAGGGAGATGTTCACACTTCAATGCCTTATTATCCTTATACCATTGAAGCTGTCCGCCCCAGATACCACCAAAATAACAATACACGCTACCGTCTTCATCCTTAAACACGCAAGGGTCTATGCTGTATGAGCCACGTATAGGATCGGCCTTAGGTACGAATGGTCCTTCTGGAGTATCTGAAACCGCAACACCTAAATGAAAGACTCCATTATAATCCTTTGCCGAGAATATCAGATAATACTTGCCATTCTTTTCAACAACATCATTATCCCACATCTGCTTCTCTGCCCAAGGCACATTTTCCACGTCGAGTATAACACCATGATCTGTGACAGGTGCCGTCATAGGGTCATTATCCAGAGAGAGTACATGATAGTCCTGCATCTGGAAATGTCCACCGTCATCATCGAAGCTCTCTCCACTGTTCCAGTCATGAGATGGGTAGATATATAGGCGATCATTGAAAACATTGGCAGAAGGATCTGCCATATAATCCTTAGGAAATAAATATCTTGATTTCATTATTTAAATAGTTTTATTATGTCTTTTACTACAGGCTTCGCATTATACTGTCTGTCTATGAGCAGGCTATAGTTTGTGCGTCCTGGAACAGGCCAATTATTGAGCCAGCTATCAGCATCGCTAACGCCCCATAGGGTGACACGACTTATCTGATCTTTATGCTTAGCGTAAATCTTGAAAAATGCTAGATAACGCTCATTGAAAAGTTTTTGAGCACTCTTAGTAAGTCCATTTACATAAGGATTAAGCGTCTTATCGTATTTAAATCTCTGACCTATATCAGCACCTCCGAAATGTTGTGGACTTGGAAGCATGTTTATGTCTAGTTCTGTCATCATAACCTTTACTCCACAAGCAGCAAATGAATCTATAGAAGCCTCATAATCATTGAGGTTTGGATAATCAGTACCATTATGGCTCTGCATTCCGACAGCATCAATGCGACAACCTTTTGACTTCAAATCACGTACAAGTCTGCAAACTGCATCACGCTTAGCAGGCTTAGACATTGAATAATCATTATAATAAAGTTCTGCATTAGGATCTGCTTCATGAGCGAACTTAAACGCTAACTCAAAATACTCAGGACCTATTATGTTATAATATTGAGTCTTACGATAACTACCGTCATCTTCGAAAGCCTCGTTTACAACATCCCATCCCTTTATGCGACCCTTATAACGGCTCACAACATTAGTGATGTGATGATAAAGTCTATCAATCAAGACTTCACGAGTTACTGTTTTTCCTTCGCTATCCTTAAACATCCATCTAGGGGCTTGAGAATGCCAAACAAGGCAATGGCCAGTAACAACCATATTGTTGTCCTCAGCATACTTCACTGTAGCATCGGCATCATCCCATGAATAACGATTCTCTTCTGGATGAATCGCCTCACCCTTCATGCAGTTCTCGGCAACTATGGCGTTAAAGTTATCAACTATAGCACTCTTCACCTTTGGATCCTGGCTATATATGTTCCTTGTGCTAACAGCAGCACCTATTAGGAAATGCTTTCCAATTGTCTCCTTCATTGTCTGTGCCGAAACATTAACTGTCAAGGCAAGAAAAGCTACTCCCAGAATAATCTTGTTCATAATGTTTAGTCTTTGTTATTACGTTTTTCTATTTCAATATTTATCTTGTCTATAACCTCATCAGTAAGTTCGTATTTCGAGATTATGAAGATAGCAAGCAACAGAAGAATCGCTGGTATAATACATACAAGCCACAATATTCCCTGCTGTGCAAAAGAACTTTGACAGGCTGCATTTGACTTATCAAAGCCAACAAAACTCAAAATAAGTCCTGGAACAACTCCACCAAGTGCCATACCAGCTTTATAGAATATGCCAGTAAGTGCATTCACTATTCCACTTATGCGACGACCAGTAGTATACTCTCCATAAGAAATAACCTCTGGAACCAAAGCCCACATATAACCAGTTGCAACGATCACACCAGTAGACTTAACAAACTGCGCAACATAGACAATCCACATCTGATTACGCAATGCAGGAATAATAGAAACAACATACAACAATCCCATTCCGAAGATAGCTATACACAAAAAGACATAAAACATCTTTCGTTTTCCAAGAGCTCTCTTTATTGCAGGTACCAACGGCATAAAAATGAATGCAGGAGCTGAACCCAAACCCATGAATATAGCCATTTCGGTAGGTGTGCCTTGTACATTATATATCATATAGTAACTTCCTGCGGAGTTGCCTATCGCCATCATAGCAAAGGCTGTGATATAGAAAAATGCCAATATTCTTAAAGGACGATTACGCACAAACTCAACCCAAAGATCACTGACCTGTACGCTTGCTGTTTCCTTCTTGTCCATAACAATCCGTTCACGTGACTGAGTAAAACAGAACACGAGGAGCACCATACCTACCAATGCATAAATTGCCATTGTGATAAACCACGCACTACCGTCTTTATTTGTATTCGTGAGTCCGTCGGGAGAAAGCAAAGCTACAATGATAGGGATACCAAGAGAAACGGCTAGCCCACCAAGATTTGCCATAAACATTCTTACAGAAGTTAGTATTGTTATCTCGTCTGTATCACGGGTTAGACTGGCATTGAGCGCACCATAAGGCACATTGACCAGCGTATAACACATTGACATACCCACATAAGTGATATAAGCATACATCAACGAACCTGAAAATCCATTCCAGAAACACAATATGGCAAAGCCGGATAGTGGTATTCCTCCAAATACGAGATAAGAACGATATTTACCCAATTTCGGACTATGCTTATCTACAAATGTTCCAACCAAAGGATCCCACAGTACATCCACAAGCCTTACTATCAAGAACATTACCGCAACAGTTGCAGGATCTAGACCAAACACATTGGTATAGAACAGCAATAAATACATACCAATAGTCTGGTAAATAAGATTCTGAGCCAAATCTCCGGAACCAAAACCGATACGCTGCAACCAGCTTAATTTATAAAATCCTCTCGATTCCTGCTTTGTCAAATTTGTATCCATTATTATATTTGTTTTATTTTGCATTTATTATCTTGGCTGCATAACGTCCCATCACCTCATATCCTGAAGGATTGAGATGCAACCAGTCTGATGAATATTCCGAGCGCAGTTTCTCAAAGTCTGAAGAATCGCGCACCAACGCATCAAAATCAACGATTCCATCAAAGCTTTTACTATTTCTTATCCATTCATTGACTGTCTGCCTAGCAGCTTCATGAAAAGGGCTATACCACCCATTCCCCTTGAACGGCGTTATAGTTGCGCCATATACTTTTATACCTTTTGCTTGTGCTTTAGCTGCGAGTGTCTTATAAGCCTCAATAAGTTCTGCGGCTATCTTCTCACTGTTTCCATTGCTACATCCTATATCGTTAGTTCCCTCAAAGATTATAAGTTTGGTAACACCACTCTGTGAAAGTATGTCACGATCGAATCGCTGCAATGCTGGTTGACTTATTCCACCACGCAGAACGCAATTACCACCGATACCAAGATTAAGAACTCCATAAGGATTTTCCACATTTAAAGCATCTGACATGAAGTCTGTCCATCTGTTCTGCTTGTTTGTTGTTGTTCCACGACCATCGGTAATAGAATTACCCAATACCGCCACAACAGGAACATTGGCAGCCATTACATCTATTGCCGAAATATTATACCAATGTTCTACCTTTTCAGCGTTTTCAAAATCAGACTTCGCTGTAGCCATACCTCCTATAATATAAGATGTTGTGCGCGAGCCACGATGCGAGGTAGCATTTTCTGGAGTCTGGGCACCATAACATACAGTTATTGCTAAACGCTGTCCTGACTTGAGATTATATTTCAAAGGATCACACCATACTGTTTCCCCAGGAGGAATCGTGATTTTCTTCTTTCCATGAAAGTTTAGGCAACGAGAAGTCTTAACATTGGTTTGCCAACTATCGCCTACAGCATCGGCTATAAAGACAGAGTTTATTTCAACAGGTTGTGAGCTGAATTCATTAGACAATTTCAATCTTATTGGTGAGCCTGCAAAAGATATGTGTATGATATTTCTGACAGAGCGATTAGAAAGACTGCTTGCAGGCATATCTCCCTTTCCCGTGAACTCAGATGCTGTAGCCCAAGAACCAGTCCATTTGTTTTCTTGTGCATTAGAATTCTGAATATGCCCAAGAAAAAACATCAAAAATAATAAACCAAATATTTTTTTCATGCCATTATAACTTTTATTTTTGCAAAATTAATAAATACATTAAAGAACAAAGTCGTTTAATGTAACGAGAACATTTTGATTTGTATCATTTTTGCAAAAAAAAGATATTTTAATAATGAAACATTTCCAATTTTAACGGGTTTTCACTAAATTTGCAACATATACCAATAAATAACTACATGAAACGCATACACTACATCATGACATTCTTGGGTCTGTTGATAACAATAATCGTTATGGCAGACAGCAGCAGACTATATACATCTGAGAAATTGTCGAGCAGTCTCATAAATTGTGTCACGCAAGACAAATACGGATTTATGTGGATAGGTACTGAATATGGACTAAGCAAGTTTGACGGTTACAAGTTCACTAATTATCTGCATAACAGCAAGGATACCACCTCCATTGCCGACAATATCATATCTTCTTTCCTCGTAGACAAGAAAGGAAGATTATGGATTGGCTGTGCAAAGGGTTTGATGCGCTATAATTCCACTAACGACAACTTCATACAATACCATTTCCCTGATGGGAGAAAACCGAGAATCTACGATATCATAGAAAGTAAAAACGGTGATATTCTTATGGGTACTGCTGGATTCGGACTATACTCTATAAAAAGATGTACTGACAAGATAAAATATGAAAAGCAATATTCCACAAGAGATTCCAACATGTTTTACACACACATATTTGAAGATAGTCACGGATATCTTTGGCAAGGAAGTCATTTAAGTAGGTTTACGCGTTTCAGTAAATATAAAGGTAAGGTAAAAGTCACTTATTTTGATTCTCCATATGGTGCACCTGTAAGATTCTATCAGGATTGGAAGAACTCTATGATGATAGTATGCATGTTCGGAATTGTTAACTATGACTACACAACAGGTAAGATAACAGATGCAGGATATAGCTATGGTCCATATAAGGGCAATATTACGATAAACTGTTCTAAGTTCGATAAAAAAGGCAATTTATATATAGGAACTTCAGAATGCGGAGTACTCGTGGCTCCAAGCGGAAGTAAGACCTTTACTGCTTTTGACAACAGCAACAGTAGCAAGTTCAACCTTAGTACATCCTGGGTGAACGACATTTATGAAGACAAGAGCCAAAATATATGGATTGGTTGTTACAAGAAAGGATTATTTCTAATCAACAACCAGCAAATGGCTTTTAACAGCTGGAGTTTCTCTGATCAGAATTATTCAATAGGAAGCAGTGTATCTTCACTTGCTCCAGGAAGCAAAGGAAGTATTTTATGTACAGTGCAAAACAGCGGAGTATATAAATTTGATAATGCAGGTAAAATTGTCAGTCATCCAAAATCACCGGCAGGAACAAGTATTATCTATCAGGACAAATGGGGCAGATACTGGGTTGGTACAGGAAATGCACTGTACAGTTATAATCCAGAAAATGGAAACTACAAACAAGAAATGAAGTTTGCAAGTGCAGGTATATATTGCATTACCGACGATGGAATGGGCAAATTATACATATCTGTATATAGTAAGGGATTATACATTTATGATAGTAAGACACATAAAGTTAAGATTCTTGACATGAGTATGACATCTCCGCATGGGATGTTATGCAACGACTGGATAAGATCACTGAGTTTTGATCGCCAAGGGCTTCTATGGATTGGCACTTCAAATGGAGTTGCATGTCTTAATACCCTATCATATACCTTTGACAATTATGGTTGGAATTGCCTGTTACGTAATTCCCAAGCAAACTATCTATGTGAAGACGAATGGGGAAACATGATAATCGGAACTGACGAGGGACTATACATATATTATCGCGGATTAAAGAAATTAGCACCTTTTCCACATTCATCTGTACTTAGAAACAAGCAGATATGCGGTATTGTAAGAGATTCGCACAACAACATATGGGTTAGTACAACAATGGGTATATGGCAATATGATCACCATGCAGAGAAGTTCATAGCCCACATCAATGGTAACGGCTTGCGTTCTCATGAATATACCTTAGGTGCAGTATTACACTCTGCAGACGGACGAGTTGGCTTCGGAAACACCGATGGAATCACCACTTTTTACCCAGACAACGTAATTAGTGACATTACAGAAATGGGAGATGTATATCTCACTAATTTCACTATTTACGGAAAGCACATGGACTGCACGAAGAGCGAATATACAGTTCCATACTCGGAAAACAGTTTCTCACTTGAATTCTCACTATTAAACTATAAAAACGCAGAAGATATATGCTATCAATATCGAATAAACAGAGGTGAATGGAATTCTACAGATGAAGGAATAAACTCAATTCCTTTTAACAAGCTCAACCCCGGCAACTATCAGATTGAGGTCAGGGCTAGTTGCAACGGTATTGTTTCTAAGGACACCAAAGTGATAAACATCACCATAGAGTCACCGTGGTATGCTACAACATTGGCTTATATCCTATATGCCGCACTGACAAGCATACTTATTTATTTCATATTTAGATATTATGAAAGGCGCAGAATAGCTGACCTTGAAGAACAAAAGATGAGATTCCTCATTGATGCCACTCATGATATACGTTCACCGTTAACATTGATAATGAGTCCATTGGAGAAGCTGAAGCGTAAGATTACCGATATAGACAGCCTCGGGGAGATAAATATCATTGACCGTAATGCTCAAAGGCTTTTACTGTTGGTAAACCAAATTCTTGATGAGCGAAAAATTGACAAAAAACAAATGCAGCTACACTGCGAAGAGACCGACCTCGTGGAATTCACGCGTAGTCTAATTGCATTATATGGATATAACGCAAAAGAAAGAAACATAAATATCTCTTTGGAATCGTCACCGAAGAAAATAAATGTATGGATTGACCGCATTAACTTTGATAAGATTATTAATAATCTAATATCAAATGCCTTGAAATATACTTTCGACAATGGAAATATACATATTTGCATAACTTGTGATAACTCAAATGCCACACTCAAAATTACAGATTCTGGAATAGGAATAAAAAACGAAGATGCAGGAAAGCTATTTGATCGTTTCTATCAAGGAAAGAATACTACAGGGTTTCATATTCCAGGAACAGGTATCGGGTTGAACTTATGCAAAGCCTTGGTAAACATGCATGGAGGTAGCATAAAGGCATATAATAGATGTGACGGACAAAAAGGCACATGTATGGAAATAAACATTCCGCTTGGCAATGCTCATCTTAAACAGGAAGAAATAGCACCACTCGGTAAAGATGATTTAACAGAAATAGCATCACAAACCCATAAGAAAAGTGCCAATAAGGATTTCAAAATTCTCATTGTTGACGATGATCACGAAATTGCAGCATATATAATGAACGAACTTGGCGGTTGGTATAAATTTGATTATGCAGCAAATGGAAGAGAAGGACTCAGCAAACTACTATCTTCTAACTTCCATTTGGTCATAAGTGATGTTATGATGCCTGAGATGGATGGTATAACGATGCTTAAGAAGATAAAGGGTAACTCCAAGATTAGCGATATTCCAGTAATACTCCTTACATCCAAAAGTAATGTAGACAATCGCCTTGAAGGATTAAAGCGTGGTGCTGATGCTTTTCTTGCTAAGCCGTTCAGTATGGAAGAACTACACATTCTTATTGATAATCTTGTTGATAACGTAAGAAGGCTGAAAGGTAAATATTCAGGTGCGTTGGAACAAGAAGATAAAATAGAGAAAATAGAAGTCAAAGGTAACAATGCTATGCTTATGGACAAGGTTATGAAATGTATAAACGAAAACATCAGCGATCCAGACTTCAATGTAGAAAAACTTGTTGAGAATGTGGGGATGAGCAGAGCACAGCTTCACCGTAAGCTTAAAGAGATTACAGGTGTTAGTACCGGTGAATTCATAAGAAATCTACGATTAGAACAAGCAGCGCAATTAATTATTCAAGGAAAAATCAACATATCTCAGGTAGCTTATGCCGTAGGTTTCAACAACCAGACTCATTTCTCAACTGTATTCAAAAAGCACTTTGGTGTAGCCCCTTCAGAATATCTTGAGACTAAACATAAAGAATAAGATATTATAAATAAAGTATAATATAGAATTATTGATTAATTTTGCAAAATGAAGAAAACTATACTGTTACTTATAGCCTTTGCTATTTGCTGCACGACAAACGCTGAAGACGGACATAATTTGTGGTTGAGATACGAGACTCTAAACAAAGCTCATGTAATTGCACCGAAAGGTGGAAAGACAATACAGATTGCTATTGATGAATTAAAGAAGTATTGGAATGGCAAAGACCTAAAACTCGTTATTGACAAAAAATTAAAGAATGATGACGGATTCATCTATGATGCAGATTCAATTTGCTCGCATTCAGAAATCGGACTATTATATGGTGTTTACGAAGCTCTAAGAACACAACAACTTAGTACAAACAGTAACACAGGAGGATATTCAGCACCGAAGTATTCACGACGGATTCTCAATCATTGGGACAACATAGACGGAAGCATTGAACGCGGTTATGCAGGAAACAGCATTTTCTTCTCTTCTAGACTAAAAGGATATGACTGGGAAAAACGTATCATTGAATATGCACGAGCAAATGCCTCTATAGGTATAAATGGAACTGTGCTCAACAACGTGAACGCTTCTCCAAAGATTCTGACGAAAGAATATCTTGACAGCATAAGAACAATTGCTGATATAATAAGACCTTACGGAATTAAAGTTTATATATCAGTGAATTTCGGTTCACCGAAGGCTTTAGGATATACAAAAACTGCCGATCCACTCGATGAAAACGTAAGAAATTGGTGGACAAGCAAAGTAAACGAGATATATTCTTTAATTCCTGACTTCGGTGGATTTCTTGTAAAAGCGAATTCAGAAGGACAACCAGGACCATTTGATTACGGACGCACTCATGCTGACGGTGCCAACATGCTTGCCGACGCACTAGCTCCTCATAGAGGTATCGTTATGTGGCGCAGTTTTGTTTATGGCGCAAAGCACAAAGGTGAAGATAGAGTGAAACAAGCTGTAAATGAATTCAAAGACCTCGACGGAAAATTCCGAAACAATGTAATACTTCAGAGCAAAAACGGTCCGCTTGATTTTCAGCCACGTGAGCCCTATGCTCCAATCTTCGACAACATGAAGCATACACACCAAATGGCAGAATTTCAGATTACACAAGAATATACAGGACAAAGCAAACATCTAGTATATCTTGCAACAATGTGGAAAGAATTTTTCAGTTATGTATCTCCAGATTCTCTTGTTGGTATAGCAGGTGTAAGTAATATTGGCGATGACATTAATTGGTGTGGACATCCATTTTCACAAGCCAACTGGTATGCCTTTGGCAGATTGGCATGGGATCCGACTCTTTCAGCCGATTTAATCGCTCATGAATGGATTCAGCAAACATTTGGACAGAATATAGATGAATACGCAATAGCCGATATGATGCTCACAAGCCGTGAAGCGTGCGTAGACTATATGATGCCGCTAGGTCTGCACCATATATTCGCATTCGACCACCATTACGGTCCCCAAGCTGACGGATACAAAGCTGAATATCCAATAGAATGGTGTCCGGTATATTACCACAAGGCCGACAAAAATGGTATAGGATTTGACAGGTCATCAAAAGGTACAGATGCTGTATCGCAATACAGAGAACCATACCGTAGCATGTTCGACAATCTCAAGACATGTCCTGATGAATACTTACTTTGGTTTCATCATGTTCCATGGGACTATAAATTAAGTAATGGCGACACCTTATGGGATGAACTATGTGCACTATATTATAGAGGTATCGAGCAAGTTGTGTCTTTTCAAAAGATTTGGCAGGATGCTAAACCGTATGTTGACATAGAACGTTGGTCGAAAGTCAATGTGTTACTGCATGTACAATTAAACAACGCAAAGGAATGGCGCAACTATACTTTGAAATACTTCCAGACTTTTTCTAAACAACCTATAAAATACGATTTTACCGACGTTAGCTTTATGCCAATATCCGTTAGCAGCAAATTAAGACAATGATATAATCATGAAGAAAACAATCTTTGCCATATT
>JAGPKZ010000089.1 GCA_018053665.1 Prevotella sp. | reverse complement strand
ACGCTGATTAGCCAGATGAACAACATGATTCGTGACCGAAAGGAGAGCGGAGTGATGAGAAATTCTAATATGCCGCAACCAGAAGCAGCTACTGCACAGTCTGGATATGCTGCAAATACACAGTCTGTAGTAGGAGTGTCACCGTCGTCTCTTGGTTCAACACAGGTGGAACAACTTTTGATACAACTTGTGATTAAGTTTGGCGATAGAGTTGTATTCAATGATGTTGAGGATGAAAACGGAAATGTTTTCGACTTGTCTGTTGCTGAATACATTAATGTGAGTCTTTCTGCAGATGAACTTTCTTTTCACGACCCAACGTACAATGATATATTGAAAGAGGCCGTGGAACACTGCGAGGATAGAGAGTTCAAAACAGAACCATACTTCGTACATCACCATGACATAAAGATAAGTCAGATAGCGATAAACATGACCGAGGAACGTTTCAAATTGTCTGAAAGTCAGCAGACAAAGGATAATGACAAAAGTTTGCGTACCAGGATTCAGCACTTGCTGCTTGATTTCCGTATGGAATATGTGGAGCTGCATTTAAAGGAACTGAAAAAGCAGATAGCGCAGTCACCATCCGACTCTGAAACCCTTTTCCAACTTATGGCTGACTTTAAGGATATGACCGAAATGCGCAATGCTTTGGCATGCCAATTGGGAAATAACATAATCGTATAATAACAAGTAAATAAAATCAATCTATGTATTACATACAGAAAAGTTTTGAAATATCAGCCTCACATCATCTTACTCTTTCTTATCAGAGTAAGTGCAGTAATGTGCATGGGCACAACTGGCATGTGACGGTGTATTGCAAGTCGAAGACTCTGAACAGTGACGGAATGGTTGCTGACTTCAGTGAGATAAAGCATCTTATTCACGGTAAGCTTGATCATGCAGACTTGAACAAAGTGCTTCCATTTAATCCGACAGCCGAAAATATTGCACGATGGATTACTGAACAGATACCTACATGTTATAAAGCTGCTGTTCAGGAAAGTGACGGAAATATAGCTATTTATGAAGAGGATGTATAGAGTTAACGATATATTTTTCTCGCTTCAGGGTGAGGGTAGAAACTCTGGAATAGCTGCCGTATTCATAAGATTCAGCGGATGTAATTTAAAATGTTCGTTCTGTGATACCGACTTCTCGGAGTATAAAGAAATGACTTTGGACGAGATCATAGATAAGGTGAAGCTGCTAACCGATGAATGTGAGGGCAGTGAGCATCCACTGATTGTCTTGACAGGTGGCGAACCAACGTTGCAGGTTGACGAGCAATTTATTGATGCTTTCCATAATGAAGGCTATAAAGTGGCAATGGAATCAAACGGGACAAAGGAACCGCCAGCAAACCTTGACTGGTTTACTGTTTCACCAAAGACTGGTGTTAAGGTGAAGAAATGCAATGAATTGAAATGTATTTTTGATGAGAGAATGCTTTTAGACACATTTGGTATAGAAGCTGATTACTATTATCTGCAACCTTGTGATACAGGTAATCTTATGCACAATTCTGAAATCACGACCATCTGTATAGAGTATATTAAGCGACATCCAAAATGGAGATTGAGTCTTCAGACTCATAAGCTGATTGGATTTAAGTAATCTGATATTTGACGGATAAAATATAACATGAAGAATTGAATAAATAATGATATATATTCATTGGATAATAATAACGGTGTATCTTATTGTTGTCGTTCTCACGATGATAGCAATACTAATGGACAATCGTCAGCCTGCAAAGACTATGGCGTGGGTAATGGTACTATCGTTTATTCCAGTGATAGGAATCATCGTTTATTTCTTTTTCGGACAGAATTTCAGAAAAGAAAGGATTATAAGTCAGCGAAGTCTTGACGAATTGACTAAGCGAAGTATGCTTGAATTTGCTGAACAGCGCAATCTGCATTTGCCAGAGAAATCAAGACAGCTACTTAAGCTATTTGCAAATCAGAGTATGGCTCTTCCTTTCAAGGATAATTCAGTAGACATATATACAGATGGATATGATTTGTTTCTTTCTCTGCTAAGGGATATAGGGCGGGCACAGGATCATATCCATATTGATACTTACATCATTGAGAATGACGCATTGGGAAGACTTATATGTGATGCACTTATAGACAAGGCTAGACAGGGTGTTGAGGTGCGTTTGATATATGATGATGTGGGTTGCTGGAGAGTTAAGGATAAATTCTTTGACAGAATGAAAAATGAAGGGATAAAGGTGAAGCCGTTTATGCCTGTTCGTTTCCCTGCGCTTACAGGTAAAGTAAACTATCGCAATCACCGCAAAATATGTATTATTGATGGTGAAGTTGGTTTCATAGGTGGTATGAATATCGCCATGAGATATATAAAAGGTGAGAGTGGTCGTCCTTGGCGTGATACACATCTGCGCATTGTTGGTGGAGCAGTGTATGCATTGCAGCGTGCTTTTCTTATTGACTGGTATTTTGTTGACCGTACATTGATAACAGACCACCGATATTATCCGGATAGCACCCATCTTGCGGAAAACAATTGTTTAGCCCAATTGGTGACGAGCAGTCCTATTCAGCCTTGGCCTGACATCATGCAGGGATATGTGAAAATATTGCTTGAGGCAAAGAAATATGTTTATATGGAGACTCCTTATTTCTTGCCAACTGAAACTATATTGTTTGCTATGCGCACGGCTGCTCTGTCAGGTGTAGACGTGAGGTTAATGGTGCCGCTGCATGGTGATTCAAAGATTTTGGAATGGGCTTGCAAGTCATATCTTGGTGAGGTTGTAGAGGCTGGCGTGAAAGTCTACTTATACCAACCTGGATTCAATCATTCCAAAATTATGGTGAGCGATGATTATCTCTCAACTTGCGGAAGCACGAATATCGACTTCAGAAGTTTTGAGAACAATTTTGAATCAAATATATTCTTCTATGACAATGAGATGGCTTTAAGAATCAAGAATATATATCTTGAAGACGAAGAAAATTGCATTGACATAGAAGAAGTTCATGATTTTACTCATCGCTCATTCATTCAGAGACTTTGGGAATCGCTTGTAAGACTTTTAAGTCCGCTATTGTGAAATATGCTGAAGTTAACACTTCCGTAACTTCTATGTTCAACGAAGTTTGGATTCTTAGAGAAATCATATTGCTTTCCGTGTTCAAAGACTAGTATTCCGTCTTCTTTCAGCAGATTGTATTTTAATATCAAATCTGGTATTGTTGGCAGTTCTTTGAGTGCATAGGGCGGATCAGCGAATATAAAGTCAAACTGCTTATGACAACTTCTTAGAAATCTAAATACATCTCCACGAATAAGAATGTCCTTATCCTCATTAAGTTTTGTGAAGCATTGACGTATAAAACTTGCGTGTTCACGGTCGCTTTCTACGCTGACAACTTGTTCGCATCCTCTGCTCATAAGTTCGAGAGATATACTTCCTGTACCTGCGAAAAGGTCGAGTGCGCTTGCGTCTTCAAAGTCAATATATCCCTGCAATACGTTGAATATGTTTTCTTTTGCGAAATCAGTTGTAGGGCGAGCCTTGAACGTACGCGGAATATCAAATCTGCGTCCTTTATATTTACCTGTAATTATTCTCATCTTCCTTTTAAAAATAAAGTCATTAAATCAAATGGCAGTCCCTTTATCTGTGTTATAGGGGCGCGGTTAAATTCTGCTGTAGGGTTTACGGCATATATTTTTTGTACATACTGTTTCAGTTCGGTCGTAATTTCATCTCTGTCTGGAATGTTTCCGCTAAGATATAGTTCGTCCTCACGATTGTCTAGTCCTAACTGTTTCCACACGTATAGCATAAAATATGAAGCATCTTTATAGCTCATGATATCATAACTGTTGCAGAATGTGAATCTGTTTTGAGTGAAACTGAATACATCCATCTGTTTACCTCTGAAATAAGCATACAGCTTTTTCCTTATTCCAGTATAGCTACGCTTGTGCATATAGTTCCAAACAGGTTGCATAAGCGGTAGAATCTTTATGTCGCTGAAATGATCTGTAAGTACTAATTTTATATCCTTGTTTATAGAATACACAGCTACTGCATTCTGTATAGGCAGTACTGTGTTTAGAATCTCGTCTGATTCATGACCAGTGAAAGTGTGACGAAACAATAAATCAGAATCTTCTTCATCAAATTCATCAAGTGGTATTAGCATCACTGGTGTATCGATAAGAACTTGCGCACGTTGGAATCCCTGACTCAGAATGGGACTATTCGTGAAAGCCTCTCTAAGATTGGCAGCCATAGACATTCCACTTCTTACAACATACGGATCATAAGCCAGTCCATTTATGGCTGTACTGTCTACGATTGCGAACGACATAGAGTTGTGCGCTATTCGTAGAGTCACTCTTGATGAAGCTATAGGTTTGTTGACTGTTTCGTCGGTCATAATTTATATATGTTTTTATTTGTTCAACGTCAGATCTCTTTCATGCTGCTTCTTCTAAAAACTCATAGGTCAGTTTACGCTGAGGAAACATATCACTACGAGGGAAAGTATATATAAGGACAGAATCAAATTATCTGTAATTTTTAATTTCATTCCGATTATTATATTTATCTTTGTGCTGCAAAGTTACAAAAAAGTTTTTACTACATAGCATTGAGTACAAAGGAATTTATAAATCAAATAGTTATAGAGTTCGGATTCGAGCCTACAGAGGACCAGATGAATGCTCTTGAAACGTTTGCCCGCTTTCTTTCAGATCGCAGTGAGCATTGCGTTATGATTATGCGTGGTTCTGCTGGAACAGGTAAAACATCGCTTGCAGGTGCAATGGTTCGCATATTTACTAGATTAGGACAGAAACTGATGCTTATGGCTCCAACTGGTAGGGCGGCAAAGGTATTCTCTTTGAATAGTGGTATGCCTGCCTTCACTATTCACAGAAAGATTTATCGTGAGAAAAGTTATACGGGTATTGACGGTAAGTTTAATCTCAATGACAACATGCACAAGAATACTTTGTTCATGATTGATGAGGCTTCGATGATAGGTTGCGGAAACGGTTCTCTTAATGGTGATTTCGGTTCGGGAAACTTGTTGTCTGATCTTATACAATACGTATATCAGGGTGACAGCTGCCGTATGATGCTTGTTGGGGATAAGGCTCAGTTGCCACCTGTAGGCGAAGATGAAGCACCTGCTCTCAATCGCATGATGCTTGAAGGCTATGGAATGACAGTGTATGAATGTGACTTAAATGAAGTGCTGCGACAGAGTAAGGACAGTGGTATACTGTATAATGCCACTTTTATTAGACAGATGATAACGCATGATGAGGCTACGGAATTGCCAAAAATAAGTTTTACTGGTTTTGCTGATATAGTTATGATGCCGGGAAATGAACTTGTTGAAAGTATCAGTTCAAGCTACTCTGATGTTGGTATTGATGAGACAATGGTCATAACGCGAAGCAACAAAAGGGCTAATATTTATAATCAGGGCATAAGAAACACTATTCTAGACCGAGAGGATATGCTTTGCTCTGGAGATATGCTTATGGTGGTGAAGAATAAATATCTGGAAACTAACGAACGTCAATTGTCGTTCATAGCAAATGGTGATAGGGTGAAAGTGATTAGAGTGAGGAACCTACGCCAATTATATGGTTTCAACTTCGCCAATGTAATGCTGTCTTTCCCAGATTATGACAATTACGAAATAGAGCAGACTGTGATTCTCGACACGTTGATGTCTGAATCTCCTGCACTTACTCATGAACAGAGCGAAAAACTTTATGAAGAAGTAATGGAAGACTATGCTGATATTCCGCAGAAGCATGACAGAGTGATGAAGCTGAAACAAGATGATTATTTCAATGCTTTGCAGATAAAGTATGCTTATGCTATAACATGTCATAAGGCACAAGGTGGACAATGGGCACATGTATATCTAGACCAAGGATATATGACTGATGAAATGTTGACACCAGACTATATCCATTGGTTATATACTGCCTTTACACGAGCTACAGATAAATTGTTTCTAGTGAATTGGCCAAAGACACAAACAGCGTCTATTCCTCAACAATAGGGTATATTTCGATAAACTCTCCCTGATGGCGCTTTCCGTCATAGATAATGTCTACAATCTTCTCGCCTACAAGGTCTGGCTCATGAAATCCCGGTAAACGCATGTTTCCGTTAAGATCTGTTGTTGTAGGTCCTGGATGAACGCAATAGATTTCTACAGGAACTTTGTTCTTGTCAAAGTCGAATGCAAACGTCTCTGTCATCACATTTTGTGCAGCTTTACTAGCCTTATAAGCCAAAGGATTCCAATATGGATTCACGCTCACTGGAACTGTTACATTCACGATTCTTCCTTTATTGTCTGCGATTGTAGGTACAAGTCCTTTAGTAAGATAATATGTTCCTATATAATTCACCTGAACGGTTTCAATAATATCTTTTATGTCAGATTCATAGCTAGCGCAAGCCATATCTCCAGGTATGCCCGCATTGTTTATTAGCATTGAAAGATCGGGATGATTACGCTTTATCTGTGAGATAGAATCATCAAGAGACTTCAAGTCCGATAGATTTATATTCACCCATTCTGCATCTTTTGCTCCAAGAGCCTTTAATTGCTGAATGGCTTTCTCTGCTCTCTCCTTGTTTCTGGCACCCACGAGTATATGCCATCCTTTTAAAGCTAAATGTTTACTAATTCCGAATCCAATGCCTTTGTTAGCACCAGTAATAAGAACTTTATTCATATCGATGATATTTTTATTATATTTTAGTTTCTTTTCCCTCAAGATACTCAGCGAAAATGATTGCTGCACTTTCAACTTTTCTTACACATGGACGCTTTTTATAGTACTCTGCTGTGCGTTCAGATGCCTCGTAGTTGGAATGAGCTGCATCTTCCTTGTTGAGTTTCAGCAGGTCTGCGCATATAACGGAACTATTACGCTCTTTGAATTTAGCCAACAGGTCTTGAACTACTTTGTAGCAAGC
>JAGPKZ010000004.1 GCA_018053665.1 Prevotella sp. | reverse complement strand
GTCTATCATGAAACAAATAATAATTATTGTATTGGCTGTGATGTCATTAAATATCCGTGCGCAAGACAACATAAGTAATGAACTTTCGGTAAGTGGAGGATTAATGACGGGTTGTGCATGTGATATGAGATTATCATATATCCATTATATTAATAAATATGTAGGTTATGGCGCTGCATTTGGTATCTACAAACAATGGCATAATGATTACTTACCACATGGGGATATTGAATCTGGGAAGTGGAGTTCTTGGAACTTGAATGAAAAAGACAATAAAATGGAAAAATTATATATTGAACCAACTTTGTCGTTCAAAACTCCTGCATTGATACATTTTGGGTCTTGGGATATGGGACTTCAAGCAGAGCCGGGCGTTATGATACAGATTCCTTATACTTTTGTAGATGTAGATTATATTGATAGAAACACTTCGGTATCGTATGAAAAAGGAAGGTCTGCACATGCCTCGGATTGGTACTTCTGGGATTTAAGAACCATGCTAAGGTTCAGTTCTGATGATATTTTTATTGCCGTTGGTTATGGTATATCAAATTTAGATATCTATTCCTCTTGCAGATCAATGAGTGTAGAAGGGACAAGCTTCAATAGTGTTTATCCATCCAAAAAATTAAACCATTCCATATTTATAAAAGTTGGTGCTACTATTTGACGCTATCATCTTACTTGAGCTTTCATTTGCTGTAAGCTCCATTCATTTGTGCCCGCTTTGGTTATTTAGCTTGGGGTGTCTTTATGGAATTTATAATCTTTAAAACAACACTTTCAAACGTATTGTAAGCAAAACGCTGCAAGACAAGAATCAGCGATGTGCCTTTGCCAACAGGGTAGTTGAATGTTGGATTCGCTTTATTAACAATTCTCATTACAGCCTTTATCACTTTTGTAGGTTCGGGGGCTCTTGAAAATTCTCTGTTGTAGATGGAACTGATGTTTTGCCTTAGCATATCGTATTCTGCAATTCTTCCATCACCAACAACGCCGTTACTTTCAATATTTGACTTGGTATACATTGGCTCAATCACGCTTACCTTGATATTGAATTGACTCAACTCAAATCTTAAGGATTTAAAATAACCTTCCAAAGCATGTTTTGAAGCTGCGTAATAGGCTACACTCGGATGTCCGACTAGACCGAAAAAAGAGCCTGTAGTGATGATCTTTCCATGTTGTTGTTTTCTGAGGTAAGGTAATAATTCGTTGGTAAGACTAATGGTTCCCCAGAAATTAGTTTCAAACTGTTGTCTGCCTAGCTCAATAGATGTTTCTTCAACAAGTCCGGTGAGCATATAGCCTGCATTGTTTATGACAACGTCAAGCGTTTCTATCTGACTGAAGAGTTCTTTTGCGAACGATTTGATAGAACTGCTATCTGTAATGTCAAGAGCTAGCAACTTGAATTGTATCTTTGATTGATACTTCTCAGGGTTACGGCTAGTACCAATAACGTTGTAACCGCTTTCATGGAGTCTGTTGGCTATAGATAATCCAATACCAGAAGATGCCCCGGTTATTAAAATCGTCTGTTTCATAATGCTATATTTAAGTATAATCTATCTTGCGTTATATTGCTATGCAGGAGACAGAAGTTCGTCTCCTGCTAGCTATAGATAAGCGTTTGCATTGATCATTACTGATTGTACAAACGAAATAGAATCATTGTTATGGCGTGATAATCAACCTTAGACTATCGGCCTTTGTGCGTTCCTTTAACCATAGTTGAAATCTTTGCCTGTTGACTTCATTAAATTTTGAACGACTATTCACAACAGCCATGACATATCTTATTTGTTTTGCTGAATCAGTTCTAACTTCTTTAATGTTGGAAATGCTGATTTTAACAACAGAAGGGAATAGAACTTTTAATTCTCCGGTCATGTCATGCGCTACAGATTCGTATTGTTTATACTTGTTGAGTTGATTTTCTAGTTCATGTATTTGGTTGGATTGCTCGATAATCTTCTGATTGCTTGCTGAATTTGATACGGCAACATTGCTGAGTTGCTTATTTATCATTAATAGACTGTCTGATTGCTCTCCTTGAATGACATTCAACTTGTAGCCAGACAGTTGATATTCGGCTAGCCTACTGGCTGCCTTCTTGATGACATTGCTTGGGATGATTTTTCCTAAAGCGACAATATCTATCACCTTATCACCCTCTTTGATGTCCTGAGACAATATTTGTGTTCCCTTAAAAGCAAGTTCTGTGTTGACAAAGTTTCTGAGGTCGTTTTTTGTAATGCTATCTTTGATGATCAACATTGTCATATATGCGGCAGGAAGCATTGTTAATATAGCTACTACAATGATGTATCTCTTGACTTTCGCCATCTTGTCTGTATCAACAACGGCTGCATGTTTGAATTTCATTAATCTTGTTCCAACGAATGTGGCGAGACAGATAAATACAGTGTTGATGAAAAAGAGATAGAAAGCGCCAAAGAAGTAAGAAAGACTGCCTACTGCTAGTCCATATCCTGCTGTGCAAAGTGGTGGCATCAAGGCTGTTGCAATGGCAACACCAGGAATGACATTGCCTTTTCCCTTGGTGGATAGCGCTATGAATCCTGCTGCACCACCTAACAGAGCTATCAAGACATCGTAGAGTGTGGGGGACGTTCTGGCAAGTAATTCTGATTGTGCCTCGTGCAGGGGAGTGATGGAGAAATATAGCGTGGCCGTGAGAACACTGATAACTGTTGATACTATGTAGTTGGTTGCCGATCGCTTTAATAGTTCTATATTGCTCAATCCTACTGCAAGTCCCATTCCGATGATTGGACCCATGAGCGGAGAGATGAGCATGGCACCGATGATGACTGCTGTGGAATTGACATTAAGACCTAGGCAGGCGATGAAGATTGCAAAAATTAGTATCCATAACTGTGCACCACTGAAGCTTATGGAGTTTTCTACATTCTTGATGGTTGACTGTTCGTCTTTTTTGTCGGCATTAATGTTGAAATACTTTTTCAACAAACCAGTAAAGGATATTTCTGTCTGCTTCATTTTTTATAGTCTTTTGTGTGTCTATGGCAAAGATAATAAAATAATTTTATAGTAGTTGATAGTTAGAGGGGAAAAATTCAATACTTTATTTCGTTGAAATCTTTCCCCTCTTGTCTATGAAGTAGCAAACCTAAAGAATGTCTTTAGGTTCTGCTCGTGTGATTACTGAGCAATATTTGAATATTCTGTTGTATATTCTTCTGCAGGTTTAGGATATTCGTAGAAGGCAAATCGTGGTTCCGTCTTGCCAGAAGTATATTTCCAAAGTGAAGAATAGTCTGAGACTTTTTCGCCCATGTCACTTAATTGTCTGATGTACTCAGCAAGAGATTTATTCTCTTTTATGTACACGATAGGTATGTCTTTTATTACAGGACTATGACGACGTGTATTGTCATGGGTGAATGCTAATATTCTGCATCCATCTGGCATGATAGCCACAAGATTGAAAGTCATGCTTTTACCAATTCCTGGAAGATTCATTACATTTCTGTCAGTAGCAAGGAATGGTAAATCGTATTTTTTTTCTATCTGACTAATGCTTTTCTCTTGTGAACAATTGTTATTAAGATATTCTATCAGTTCCGATGCTCCTGCAGCGTTGAGTTGCCCAAACATCTTTTCTTCTTGCTGTTCTTGTAGAGATCTGCTGTTTGGTGTAAACACTGCATGGTTTTCATCAAAACCTTTTACAGAGAACGTATAATAGCATAGAACTCCAATTTTGTTGAGTTCTCTTCTTAATTTTGCAGAATGTCCTCGTCTTGAAGCAGCAACGTTATAAACCAACTGATTGGTAACTGTCCATCCAGCAGCGTTGAGTTTTCTTATACCATCACGCACCTCAAGTGTAATTTCTAAAGGCGTTTGGAAATGAGTCTGGATAAAGAATTGTGTAATTCCAATTTTTACAGCTTTCTCCTTAAACTCCGAAAGTATAGTAATTAGTTCATCATTGATGCGCATTGGGAGATAAACAGGCAGTCGTGTACCAAGTCTGACACGTTGTATCTCTGCATATTTTTCGCCTGATGGTCTTTTCATATTGTCATGTTGCTTTTGTTTAGCCATCACGTAAACAGCATCAAGAATTTTTTTCAAGCTATTATTACGACTCATAAGAGCATCACCGCCTGTAATAAGAATATCGCGCAGTTGTTTGTCCTCAAGAAAATATTTCATCAGCAGTTTAAGTTTGCTGTCCCATGCTTGCTTAGGTATCAAAGCTTCCATGTCAAAGTTGAATCTACCACTTTGGAAATCATAGAGTCGCTGACATGATGCACATAGGCCTCCGCAAGCTCTCCCGATTGTATCAGGAATAAGTATCGCTACCTCTGGGTAACGTCTATGAATATTGTGCCCCTCTGGCAATAGCCAGCCTGCAGCATTAGGCTTATCAGTCTCTACTTGATCTTCCTTTTCCCAAGCCTTTATATTTCCGAATGTATCTACCAAATTCTGTGAATAGAACACATAGGAACGCAAAGCTGCATCATCATAATTTTTCTCGGTAACATCCATTAAGGAAAGGTAGTATGGTGTGACAAAGACAGGGATACCTTTCTTCTGTGCTGTTTGGTAAATTGCTTTCATATCATCAGAAAGCGTGTTACCCATCAATTGATTGAGTTCTCTCCAGCTCCTCGCAGCCATAGAAAGATGAAAACGATAATCAAACCACCATTCTTTAATCATCTCTTGTTTCTCAATAAAACTAATTCCTGGAGGAAAAGCATATCGGCTTTTCTCATAATTATGTTTTTCAATTCGCTCAATCAGTCTGTTAATAATGCGTTGTTTATTTTCTTTTCTTATTTCAATAATTTTGGAGTCAGTACCAGTGTCCCATCTTTTCATCCATTTTATCATTTGGCTTTTATCTGGCAATATAGACTGACTGCTTGTTAATCCTTCAAATTGCTTATATGTATCAAAAAGGAAATCTGGGCTAAAGTCTTCTATATTTCCTTTGTTAGTGAGAAAATTCCATAGATATGTGATTGTTTCCAATTTCATTTCCCTTTCGGTAGATGCTTCCTTGATGGTCATACCATCATGCATAATAAGCCTTTTTAGGTTTTCCTTTTCTGGTGATAATGGAATATCTCCTTTAAGGTCCAAACCTTTTAATAGTTGCTTTTTGAAATCATCAGCATTTTTGCTATTTATGGCTATATGCTGAATATTTATTAAATTGGTTTCGAACATGATCTTTACATCTTTAGATGTGAGTATCATTTTCTTTTGTTTCATTTGCATTTCTGTTTAAATATTAATTTATATTATTGAATGTCTTGTTTATATCGTTAATGAATTAGTCTACATGTTGGTATTAGTTTATACTTTTTTTCATTTATAACTAGGATATGCCTTATTTTAGCATATCCTAGTATTTAATTTATAGTGAAATATAAGCCTTTTAGAGCTTTTTCCCTATATAAAACATATAACCGTAGTATGCTTTGTATTTATCGTATAATTCAGCTTCATATCGCTGAGACGCTATAAATTCTTCAGCAGTCTTATTTCCTTTATATTTCTTAAGGAAGGACTCTGCGTTTAATGCTTGCATACTATAGTAATCAGTCCATATTGTTTCTGGCAACATATAGGTGGCAACAGGGAGATAACCAGCCTTTTCCATTTGGGCAACCTTCTTGGAAATGGTATCTATCAGAGGATAAGCTTCCTGCCAGAATTCCTTTATTTCGAGAGGTTGTTCTTCACGAAACCATGTGTTTTCTGTAATAGCGATATATCCGCCTGGTTTTAAGAACTTTCTCCATTCCTTTAATCCACGTTCGAATCCAATGTTATAAATTGAACCCTCTGACCAGATAAGATCTAGTTCCTCTTCATGAAAGGGAAGATGTTCCATATCTCCAACTATGCCCTTTACTTTGTGTTGAAGATTCATATCCTTTGCTTTCTGATTGAATTTTTGTATAAAATTCTCCCAGATGTCAACACCGATAATTTCACAAGGTGTATGTGTGCCTAATGTCATCGTTTGCCCACCGGTACCGCATCCTATATCTGCGATTTTAGAGTTTTCTGTGAGACCGTCAATAAAACTAAGTGCCTTTATTGTCTCCTCTGAGTTTCCTGGTCCTTGTCGTTCTGTATTTGCAAAATATTCGTAAATGATATTTATGTCAAAATCATGTATTGATAGTTTGTCATTACTCATGTCATTAAAAATTTTGCATACATATATAAGTATAGTAATACTTACTATTTTTGCATGCAGATTATGTTATGATTTTTACAATAAGCTATTCTATCGAAAAGGATTTTCCGATAGAAAAGAAAGGATAATTTGTGTAAAAGCTACACAAATTATTTATAATACAATATCCATGTAATGACTTAACATGCAACAAAGATACGGAAAATAAATCAATATACCAAAATTCATCAGCTAAAACTGTATGGTCTCTTGCCGATGACTGTAGGGGAGATGTTGTTCCGCAGGTAAGGTGAGTACGTCAACAGGGGATATTATCTCATAGATAACGCAGAGGGGAATGTGAATAATAAGATATTTACTGCAATTTGAATTGGACAGGTGCATTAAATCTAACTCTTACATTACGGCCATTCTCTTTACCTGGAATCCATTTTGGCATGCTATTTATTACTCTTAGTGCCTCTTTATCTAAGGCCGGATCAACTGATCTTGTTACTCTTGCATCGGTGAGACTACCATCCTCCTCAATCACAAATGATACTGTTACTCTACCTTGTATACCGTTGGCTTGAGCTTCAGCTGGATACTTTACCGTTGTGCTTAGGAAAGATAGAAGAGCTCCTTGTCCACCTTGAAAAGCAGGCATCTGTTCTACAACATCATAAATATTTTCATCGCTATCTTTTTCTTCATTAACAGCCGTTTTTTTATCCATTTGATTGCTAACAAAGTTCAATAAATCTTCCTCAACAGAATTTGGAACAATATATTCAAATTCACCATATTCATTGGTTTCTTTATCGATTAAGACTCCATCTTTTCTGTAAATATATGTAGCAATATTTCTATATTGTTTCTTTTCTAGATCAAACTCTTTAAAAATAATAAAATACGATAAACTGGGCAATCTCAATCTTTTGGCGTTATGGATTCTGTCAGCAATACCAGCTTTTGTATTTTTATAGGTGAACTTTACCCAAGCCCTGTATTTTCCATCATTGGGTGTAATGTCATTGTTTACATATATAGTATTTACACCTGATGATCCCAAATATATGTAATCACTTGCAAAAGCTAGAATAGGGCAGAGGGTGATTAGTAAAGTTAAAATAGTTTTCTTCATCATGATATACGTTTATTTTTTATTAATGCAGTGTCAACTTAATTGACACTGCATTAACTATAGATTGTTAGTCGTTATTAAATCCTTTTTTTTTGTCCTGTTCACTTATCATGCCATGACGATATGCATAAAGTAATTCTTCTAGGTCCTCGATTTGCTTCTTTAGTTCGCAACCTTTGTCTGTATCGGCAACAAGCATACGATGGCTGCTCATTTCAACAATCTGAATAGTTGACTTGATGTCTGTTCCTTTTTGAATAGCATCTGCTGCGCTTGTAAATGGTTCATGTTGAACTAGTTGGAAACCACGACTGTGATAAACAAGTGTGTAACCAGCAATACCTGTTTCTTTGTGATAAGCCTGAGAGAACCCACCGTCAATGACCATAAGTTTTCCGTCTGCCTTAATAGGATTTTCTCCATTCATCACGTGTACAGGAACGTGACCATTGATGATATGTCTGTTTGGACCTTTCACGCCAAATGCGTCAAGAATATTATCCACAATCTCAGCATTGTCCCTTAGTTTGAAGTAGTTACCTTTTTCCTCCTTGTGAGTTTCTTTGTCGGCAATGAAGTAACGTTCGAATGTTGCCATTTTACTTTTGTCAAACAAAGGACTGTCAGGACCGCACCACAGATAAATGAAATAGTCGATGGCGTATTGTTTTTCGTCTGTAGCCGTGTCATCTTGAAAAGCCGACCTTATAAGCATTCCTGTATGATGAAATAGTTCACGACCTTTACAAACCATATTAGGAGTAATGGCTACCTCTTTTAAACTGCCGTCTTCATTAAGTGGGATAGAGGCATGGAAAAGCAAATTGTCATTTCGTATTGCATACATACAACCATGTTGCAGCATGAGCCGTATGTGCTTATGAAGTTTTTCACTTACTTGGAAAGAATGATGAAGTTTTTCAATCAATGCTTTTTCTTCAGCGTTAAGTTTGCAGGGATGCTTAGGGTCAATAGTTGGGAAACAGCAACTTGAAAGTGTGTATTCCTTACCGTCAAGCATTATGGTACCTTTGTCATAGTCTATGAATTTATAAAGTTCTCTATCCTGCATTTTCCATTCAGGGTGAGCTTCAAAAATTCGTGCTTCTTCCTTTAACTGTATGATCGTGATTGCCTTGTGCATCTGTGCGGTAAGCCTCATGGTCTTATCGTCCATTTTCTTTGCTCCTCCACTTAGTCTAGGCATGAATTCCTCACAAGGATCATCGTTATAGGTATCCATGGCGAAAGTTGCAAGCGGAACAAGATTTATACCGTATCCATCTTCTAGCGTTGTGAGGTTGGCGTATCTGAGACTAAGACGAATCACGTTGCACATACAAGCGTTATTTCCTGCACATGCACCCATCCATAATATATCATGGTTGCCCCATTGTATGTCCCAACTGTGGTATTGCTCCATAGTGTCCATAATGATATGGGCACCAGGACCACGGTCGTAGATGTCGCCAAGGATATGCAGCTCGTCGATAGCCAGACGCTGAATGACATTGCTGATAGCGATTATAAAATCATCGGCTCTTCCTGTAGATATAATGGTATCTACAATTACATTTATATAGGCGGTCTTATTTGAATTATTTTCGGTATGCTCATGAAGTAATTCCTCAATGATATACGAGAATTCTGCAGGAAGAGACTTTCTTACTTTAGAGCGAGTGTATTTACTTGATACGACACGACATACCGCAACCAACTGATGAAGAGTGATGTGATACCAGTCATTGATATCGTTTTCTACCTCCTTTACGAGTTCTAGTTTCTGTTCTGGATAATAAATAAGCGAACAAAGTTCACGTGTTTCCTGTTCACGAAGCGTATTACCGAAAAGCTCGTTAACTTTTCGCTTTATGTTTCCGGAAGCGTTTTTCAATACATGCTGAAATGCTTCATATTCGCCGTGGATATCAGCAAGAAAATGTTCTGTGCCCTTAGGCAGATTAAGAATAGCCTGAAGATTTATAATCTCCGTACTGGCATCAGCAATTGTCGGAAACGTGTTTGACAACAATTGCAAATACCTCATGTCTTTCTTGATATCGTATTTCTTCATAATATTGTTTTTTTAATTTTCTTGGTTAAATTATTATCTATAGCTGTAATAGGCATGAAGCCCTCTGAGAGTTGTGTCTTTTCTTCCATGACTTTTTCAAGACTTTCCATAAAGTCGTAGATTTTAAGCCTATCTAATATCTCAGCCATCTTGTCTTCATCATAATCTGAATTTATTAGTAGGGTGCAGAAGTCGTCAAGTTCTTGTTGTGCAATCTGTCGCCTGTGATATCTGTATCTCATGTAAAGGCAGCTCTTTAACACGTCTTTCAGAACGTTGTCTTGTATGTCATCTTTTAGTTTTTCTATTCTTTTAGCGATATTATCCTTTATAGCTTCTTCATGTTTGATAATAACCTCGTCATACAGTTGTTTGAAATTCGCACTGAATAATGCCTGTGATATATCATGTGTAACTCCAGGATTCTTTATCAGAACAACGTTAGTACCTTTATACTTTTCTTGAAGATACTTTTGTTCGTTTTCTCCGACAGCATGTATGAATCCGTTTTTTAAAATAAACTTTTCATAACATGAACTGTTCCATGGTGAGATAGTGGCAAGAGGAGAGTACACAACAGGTATAAGCCTTCTTCTGGCATTGCGCATCTTGGATATAATAGTCTGTGTTGGAGTGCCTACAGCATGAAGCACGTCATAGTCATTATTATCTGTAATAACCATACCGTTGTCTTCAATGGCTTTCTTCAAAGAATTTAAGAAAGCCATTTGTGCAGTGTTTCCACTTATGTTGGAATATTCTATCCTTATGCGCATATCAAAATCACTAATTAAAGTTTATGACTTGTGAAGTTGTTCTTGTCAGCATGTATATAACTAATCTTATATAGAATGTTTTTCCAAGTCAGTTTAAGTTCTGTGAAGAACATTATACCTGCTGGAATATCTTCGTCAAGTTGCTTTATAGCTCTGTTGGCAAATATAGTTCTTGTTATTATCATCAATAACAGAGAAAAGCCACTTGCGCCTGCTAATATCCAATTCTGTTGCGTTACAGAGTAAGCAATAGCTGCCAAAGAAACAATAAAACTCAAATGAAGCATTATGTTGCAGAAAAACGTATATATGCGATTGGCTTTATATCCATTAAGCAGATTACGTGATGCCCTGAAAAAGATGTTTCTATTGTGCCATGTCTTCCTTGTAGGTTCATCCTCATATAGCCATGAACTTCTTCGTACATCAACGGCTGTATTCATATTCTTCGCATATTTGTTTACTAGGAAATCGTATTCACCTCTAAGCAATTGCAGGTTACCTCTGAATCCTTCATCCTTCATGAACTGTTCCTTATGGAAAGCGATGTTCTGGCAATTTGTAGCCCATGCCTTTCCATTTTGTGCACTGCTAAGTCTGTTGTTAGCAATTAATGCATGTTCAAACCTCCAAGATTTTCGTGTGTTGTTGTCAAGAGAGGTATATCCCATTACGAAATCAGTTCCAGGTTGCATGTTCTGGGTGAAAGAAGATAGCCACTTTTCATCAAATGGTCTGCAACAAGGATCTGTAACAATAATCCAATCAGTCTTTGCTGCTTTCACTCCGATAGTGATAGCTAATTTCTTTCTGCTCATGTAGCGTGAAGACTCAGGGAGATATGTGGCATAGAGATTTTTGTTTTCAGGCATGAGCCTGTTCATCAAGTCCTCTGTTTCCCTGTCATTCTTGTCTGCAATCACGATAATTTTGAAATCGCCTTTATAGTCTTGATTAAGAAATGCCGGAAGATTACGCTTTAAATCTGTTGCCTCATCATGCACAGGAATGATAATGCTAACTGGAATTGCGTTGTCATTATTGTCATTCTCGTTGTTGTCAGACTCGTATATTTTTATTCTACGCAAAAAAGGACTTGCCAGCGAGGCTACTATCGCCAACAAGATCACTATTATTCCTACTATTAATGTTAATTGATCTATTATCATAAAATTTTTCCCGTAACAATATTCTGGGAACGTTTATAGTTCCTCTGTTATATATCCTTTAGGGAGTTGACGGCAGTTGTATTGACTAGCCATAATCTCTCCGTAAGCTCCTGCGCTTCTCAAAGCCAGAAGGTCACCACGTTTTGTCTTATTTAGGTCTATTGCCTTTGCAAAAACATCGCTTGACTCGCAAATAGGTCCAACGACATCGTAGGTCTCATTCGGTTCATCACTACTGATATTTTCTATCTTGTGATAAGCATGATACAAGGCAGGACGTATGAGGTCTGTCATACCAGCGTCTACAATAGCAAACTGCTTTACGCTTCCTTGCTTTATATATAGAGTTTTGGTGATAAGACTTCCGCACTGTGCCACTACAGCACGACCAAGTTCGAAATGGAGCTTTTGACCATTACGAAGTTTGAGATGATGTGCGTATGTGTCAAAATAAGACTTGAAATCAGGAATAGGTTCTCTGTTTGGATAATCGTAACTAACTCCAAGTCCACCACCAACATTGATATTCTCCACTTTGATGTGATGACTCTCAAGTTGATCTTGAAGTTCATTTATCCTGTTGCATAGTGAAATGAAATCGTTCATGTTCAGAATTTGGCTTCCGATATGGAAATGCAGACCGATGAACTTTATGTTCTTCATTTTAGAAGCCTCTTCAATGATGTCTTCCATATCACGCATGGCGATACCAAACTTATTTTCAGCCAGACCGGTTGTTATATTGGCATGTGTATGTGCTCCAACATCTGGATTAATACGAAAGGCTACTCTCGCAATCTTACCTTTATTTTCTGCAAGTTCATTTATGACTTCCAGTTCAGGAACACTCTCTACATTGAAGCAGAATATGTCCTTGTCAAGTCCGAGATTGATTTCCCAGTCGCTTTTTCCAACACCGGCATAGACAATCTTGTTTGTCGGGAATCCAGCTTGAATAGAAGCCTTGATTTCTCCGCCGCTTACGCAGTCTGCACCAAGACCTGATTGACAGATTACATTAAGCACCTTTGGATTGGCATTAGCTTTTATCGCATAATGCACAATAAAGTTCTCGTGCTTGCCGGCTTCCATATTTATAGATGCAAGAGTCTGTCGTAACAGATTCGTGTCATAATAATAGAAGGGGGTCTGTATTTCCTGAAATTTGTCTATATTAAATTTACCTTTCATCTTTGTCGTATTTTCAGTGTGTGTGCGTTGTGATGCTTTTTTATACTACTTGTTGTTGAAAAGTACGTCGCTTAGATTTTGAAGTGCACGCTTCTTGTCAGCCTCACGAATGAGGAATGATATGTTGTAGTTGCTTCCACCGTAAGAAATCATTCTCACAGGAATGCTCTTCATTGCGTCGAGGGCTAAAGTCTCGAATCCAAGATTGCTCCAGTCGAGGTCTCCGACAACGCAGATGATACACATATCACTGTCAACGGTGACAGTTCCGTATTTTTTTAGTTCATCAACAATTTCGTTTAGATGTGTGTGGTTGTCGATACTCATAGATACACCAACCTCACTGGTAGCGATCATATCAATAGGAGTCTGGTAACTTTCGAATATTTCGAATACCTTACGCAGAAAACCTGTAGCCAAAAGCATGCGACTACTCTTAATCTTTACAGCTGTGATATTGTCCTTAGCTGCAACAGCCTTTATTTTGCCTTTGACAATTACATTATCAATGATAGTGCCTTCAGCCTGTGGGTCCATTGTATTTTTCAATCTTACAGGGATGCCTGAATATTTTGCAGGCTGGACACATGTAGGATGAAGTATCTTAGCACCGAAATAAGCAAGTTCGGCAGCTTCCTCAAAGTTTAGTTGGCGAAGCGCTTCTGTCTTGTCTACGATTCTAGGATCGTTGTTGTGCATACCATCAATGTCAGTCCATATCTGTATTTCATCAGCAGGTAGGGCTGCACCGATAAGAGAAGCTGTATAGTCGCTGCCTCCACGTTGTAGATTGTCTACCTCACCGTAAGCGTTGCGACAGATAAAGCCTTGAGTGATATAAATCTGGTAGCCTTCATTTTCCTTCATGACATCAGCCAACTTATCCTTTATATATTGTGGATCAGGCTCTGCATTCTTGTCAGTACGCATGAAGTCAAGAGCATTCAGAAGGACTGCCTTTACACCTGTTTCTTGAAGGTAATTCACAACCATATTGGTGCTCATGATTTCACCTTGAGCAACAATACTTTTTTCTTCAAAACTTGTGAAAAGGTCTTTTGTAAAAGAACGAAGATATTCAAACTCCCCATGGAGAAAATCTTTAGTCTTTTGCTGATATTCATCTGTAGAGTATACATCCTCTACATGCTGCAAATATCTCGTTTCGAGCTTATTTATAATTTCATTGGCACCGTCTGGATTTTTCTTATACAGATAATCAGAAATCTCAACCAATGAATTTGTCGTTCCGCTCATTGCTGAAAGAACGATAAATGTTGGTTCACCTGATTCCGTTACGAGAGAGGCTACACTTTTCATGCGTTCAGGTGATCCGACAGAAGTACCTCCAAATTTCATTACCTTCATAATAGTAATATTTAGTTTCGATGTTAATGTCTTTTATATAGGTATTTATGAGTCGCTTTCGGCAGCATCCTCACTTAAATCGATATGATTATATTCTGTTGTGACGTCTTTTATTTCTGCATCTTTGCATCTGTAAACAATACCAGGAAATTTGTCAAGCATAGGGATGTTATGCGTAGACATTACCACGGCTGTACCTGTGCTTGTGATGTCCTTCAGCAGGCTAATGATGTTGCTAGCTGTCTCTGGGTCAAGATTGCCAGTTGGTTCGTCGGCAATAATTATTTTTGGCTTGTTCAGAATCGCTCTTGCTATTGCAATACGCTGTTGTTCTCCACCAGAAAGCTCATGTGGTAGTTTATCTATCTTGTCAAGCATGCCTACATCTTTCAATACGCTTTCTATGCGTTCACAGATTTCTTTCTTGTCTTTCCATCCTGTTGAACGTAAGACAAACTCTAGATTCTTTCTTACCGTGCGGTCATTGAGAAGTTTAAAGTCCTGAAAGATAATTCCCATTTCTTTTCTTAGAGCAGGTATTTCACGTCTTTTCAGAGTTATCAGGTTACGATCGAGGACTTCAGCTTGCTGTTCTTCTTTGTCATCGTAAACATCAAGTTCACAGTAAAAAGTCTTTAGAAGACTGCTCTTACCAGAACCAACTTTACCTATTATATATATAAATTCACCTTCATCTACATGAAAGTTTACATCTTTTAGTATCAAGCTTTCGCCTTGGTACACATCAACGTTGTTATAATTAATCAAACTCATACTAAAATGTCTTTGTTAATCTTGTTGTATTATTCCATTTCACCTTTACTTTTTGCTATTCTGCGCGCCTTGTCCCAATCAGGGTTATGACGTTTGAGCAGTTCCATAGCAACATCTTCTATTCTCAATCCCTTGCTTGACAGCAATACGATGAGATGATAAAGCATGTCTGATGCCTCGTAAATCATTTTATCGTCAGTGCCAGCTGTAGCCTCAATAACAGTTTCGAGAGCTTCCTCACCAACTTTCTGAGCCATTCTGTTTACTCCCTTATTAAACAAACTTGTTGTGTAGCTGCCTTCAGGCATTTCTTCGTGTCGTTTGTTTATAAAGTCCTGTAATTCACTAAGAAAGTGTATAGGGTTATAATCGTTTTCTTCAGCCCAACAGGTATCTGTTCCCTTATGGCATGTAGGACCATCTGGATGAACACGTACCAGTAGGGTATCGTTGTCACAATCAATTTTAATATTGACAAGATTAAGAAAATTGCCACTAGTTTCACCTTTTGTCCAAAGACAATTGCGAGAGCGACTCCAAAAAGTAACCTTTTTAGTTTCTATAGTCTTGTTGTAGGCCTCTTCGTTCATGTATCCAAGCATGAGTACATTTTTGGTAACGGCATCCTGAATGATTGCCGGTACAAGACCATTCATTTTATCGAAATCAATATTCATAATCAATCTGTTATATTCTTACGTTAATACCTTCTTTGCAAAGGTAATCTTTTAAATCAGAAATCTTTATTTCTCCGAAGTGAAATACACTTGCTGCCAATGCTGCATCTGCTTTGCCAATTGTGAACGCATCCTTGAAATGCTCTTTTGATCCAGCTCCGCCGCTTGCTATGACTGGTATGCTGACTTCTTCTGAAAGTCTAGCTAAGGCTTCGTTGGCAAATCCTTGTTTCACTCCATCATGGTTCATACTCGTGAATAGTATTTCTCCAGCTCCACGGTCAGCGACTTCCTTAGCCCATTCGAACAAGCCCCTGTCTGTGCGTTCTCTTCCACCTTTAGCATAACAATGCCATCCGTCTTCGTCAAGACGTGCGTCAATGGCGCATACACAGACCTGAGAACCGTAATGGCTTGAAATCTCATTTATAAGTGCTGGATTTCTTAATGCAGAACTGTTTATGCTAACTTTGTCTGCACCTGCATTCAGCAATCTTGCAACATCTTTTAGTTCATTGATACCGCCGCCGACAGTGAAAGGAATATTTATCTCTTTGGCAACTCTTGTAACCATGTCGGTAAATGTTTTTCTTCCTTCATAACTTGCTGTAATGTCAAGAAATACTAGTTCGTCGGCTCCAGCTTTGCTGTAAGCCTTACCTAGTTCAACAGGATCTCCGGCACTTCGCAGATTAATGAAGTTTGTTCCCTTTACAGTCTCTCCATTTTTTACGTCAAGACACGGGATGATGCGTTTAGCTAGTCCTTTCATATAGCCAATGACTTTATATCTATTTTACCTTCATAGAAGGCTTTACCAAATACTACAGCAGGTATTCCTGCATTATTCAAGTCAGTAATGTCTTCGTTAGATGAAACACCTCCGCTTGCTATGAGATGCAATTGTGGATAGGCTTTCATAATGTCCTTGTATAAATTTGTGGCAGGACCTTGCAAAGTTCCGTCTTTGCTTATCTCAGTGCATAATACATTTCTCACGCCTTTGTCAACATATTGTTTCAGAAATGGTAGAAGTTCTTCAGAAGAATCTTCTTTCCAACCATTGATTGAAATCTTTCCGTTTCTTACATCAGCTCCAAGAATAAGTCTTTCTGCACCGTACATCTCTATCCATTCAAGAAATAGTTGTCGGTTTGTAACAGCAACACTTCCTATGGTCACCATGCTGGCTCCGGCTTCAAAGGCTTTCTCAATATCATTCTTTGTCTTGATTCCACCACCAAAGTCAACAGTTAAATTTGTAGCCTTTGTTATTTCCTTCAAAACGCCATCATTAACGATATGCTTAGATTTTGCTCCGTCCAAATCAACGACATGAAGACGCTTGAATCCCAACTCTTCAAAATGAATGGCAACCTCAACAGGGTTATTATTATAAACCTTCTTCTGGTTGTAGTCACCTTTGGTGAGTCGGACGCATTGTCCATTTATTATGTCTATTGCTGGTATGAGTTCTATATTCATAAAGTCGGGTTGTTACATTTTAAGAAAGTTCTTCAAGATCTGTTCTCCGATATCTCCGCTCTTTTCAGGATGAAACTGGCATGTGTAGAAATTATCTTTGTGCATGCAAGCTGAGTAGGGTAGTATGTAGTCTGCGGTTGCTATGGTGTTTTCACAAATAGGAACATAGTAGCTGTGTACGAAATAGACGTAGGGATGTTTCCCCAAATCTTTCAGTAACATTCTTGCTGCATTGTCTGTTTCTTCGCGCATATATATTTCTTCCCATCCCATAGCTGGTACCTTATCCTCATGATTCGTTGGCTTGAATCTCTTTACATCGACATCAAAGATGCCAATGCAGTCAACATCACCTTCTTCGGAGTGACGGCATAATAGTTGCTGACCTACACAAATGCCAAGAACGGGCTGTCTGAGGTTTTTTATCACCTGGTCTAGTCCGTGTGCTTTTAAATATGTCATAGCCTCAAGTGCATTTCCCTGTCCTGGGAATATCACTTTGTCAGCCTTTTGCAGTTCATCTGCACTGTCTGTTAGAGTAGGTGTTATTCCTAATCTTTTTATTGCATTTACGACAGAATAGATGTTACCGGCATTGTATTTTACGATCGCAACGTTCATTCTATAATTATGAGAATATAATCGTTTTGTTATGATATGTCAGAATCTTGCGTTCTATATGTTTGGTTACGGCACGACTAAGTACAATCTTTTCTAGATCCTTTCCTTTTAAAACCAAACTTTCTGGTGTGTCCTTATGGCTAATACGAGTTACATCCTGATCAATAATTGGACCAGCATCAAGCTCAGCTGTGACATAATGACTTGTTGCACCTATAATCTTCACACCGCGCTCCCATGCTTGGTGGTATGGTTTTGCTCCAACAAAAGCTGGTAAGAACGAATGGTGTATGTTGATAATATGGTTAGGGTAGCTGTTGATAATCTCATCACTTATTATCTGCATGTAGCGTGCTAGAACTATAAATGTAACCTTTTCCTTCTTTAAAAGTTCCATTTCGGCAGCTTCAACTTCAGCTTTATTGCTATGGTCTTTCTTTATTGACCATACGTAATAAGGTATGTCGAATTGCTCTGCTACATATCTCAAATTTTCGTGATTGCTAACGATGCAAGGAATGTCTACATTCCATTCTCCAGCTTTGTATCTTGCCAAAAGATCATATAGACAATGACTCATTTTGCTTACGAAAATAGCCATACGTGGTTTATCATCGTTAAAGTAAAGATTGAAATCCATATTATATCTCTTTGCATACAAAGTGGAAATAATATCTTCAATCTTTTCTCTTGGAATGGTGAACTTTTCTAGTTCCCATTCAAGACGCATGAAAAACATGCCGTCCTCTCTGTCAACATATTGATCAAGATATACAATATTGCCATGATTATCTGTGATAAACTTGGTGATTTCGCTGATTATGCCCTGCTCGTCAGGACAATGGAGGAGCAATATAGCTGTCGGTTTCATTCTAAATCTTTCAAATTGATACTTAATTTCGATATATCCTTTACAATTGCAAAGATAGATATTTTAATTAAGAAAAAAGAACATGCAACGTGATTTTTTATTAATCTGTAATTTATGCGATTTTTATGTCAATTAAGAATGTAATATGGGCGCATCGTATATGAAAATACGGAAAATATCAATCTTTGCCGGCTTCTCTTAAGATAATACTGGTTGCACCGATAGTGAATAGAGAACCGTCTTCGATTACGCGGCGTTCACGGTTTCCTAATATCTCGTTGTCTACAAATGTTCCTGTGTAACTAGGACCGTCACGAAGTACATATTTAAGTTTGCCTTTTTTATCGTGACAAACATTTATTATGCAATGATTGATGTCGATACTTGGGTCATTGGTTTCAATAGCGCAGTTTACACCACTGTTCTTCATATATCGTCCAATTATGTTATCGCCCATCTGCAAAGGAATTACCTGTTTGTAATGAAATACATTTTCAATTACGACAATAGATCCACAACCCTTTTCGTTTGACTGCTCATCTATTTTTTCTTCCTTTTGAGTGTTACGAAGTTTTGAAACACCTATACGTATGCCAAATTGCTTTCCACATTCAGGACATTCAAATACCAATGACTGTCCTTGTTCATATTTAGTCTCGTCAAAAGTGATAAAATTATCACATTTTGGACAACGTACTCGTTTCATAATTTAAAATAGTTATTTAATATGCATTACCCAACAATCAGCAAAATCTGCCTTGTCATTGAGTTTGTTTAAAGCCTTTCTCGCGTCTTCTTTAGACTGATATTCGCCGTAAATAACTTTGTTGCCACTGTTTCTGGAAAGGACTTCGGCTTCGCTATATCCTCTTTTATGTAGTTTTTCTACGTATTCAGCTGCATTACTCTTTGCTACACGACTAGCAAGGACTATACAATAATATGAAGATTTATTCTTGTCTACACTTTCCCTAGAGAAACTTGAAGTGTTGCTTCCTTTTGTGACCTTTTCTTTTATGGTCAAAGCTTTTGTTATTTCGTGCTCAGCATTGCCTACAGTAATATCTTTAGGCATGATACGAGTAAGTAATTCAGTATCTATTTTGCTTCCTGACATAGAAGCCATTTCTCCATTCCCAAGAGAAGACGGTATTAGCAAGAATGCAAATAAAGCAATACAGGCTACAGCGATGTTACGTACAATACTCCTGCGAATAGTGTATGTCTTTTCTTCTTCCTCTGTATCTGTGTAAAAGTCTAATATCTTAGTTGAGCTTTGCAGGGCATTAACTTCTACTTCTTCAGACTTATTATCTTCATCTTCGGATAAAGTTAAAACGGGCATTTGGAAACTTCCCAATCCATAGAGATTTGGTGTTAAAAGTCCAGCTTCACAAGGTTCAAAAGTATAACGTCCTTCTTGACTGATTTTTAGAGTTCCGATATCTGTAAGTTCGAAATAACCATCGTTGTCAAGAATTTGCTTCATTTCGTCAGTTTCTTTCTCAATTCTACGAACGGCCTCTGGATAGCTAATGTCATAAGCCTCCACATAAGATTGTGCAAGAAGTGAATCGTTGATTTTTAACTGAGGGTTGAAACCTATAGAACGTGTAGGTGGTAGGAATGAATTATCCCTAATATCATAGTGTGCTTCACAATAATGCGCCATAAATCCTCCGAAATTAGGGATGATAACACAATCATTGTTAAGCAACAAGATTTCTATATGTCTTTCTAGTTCTATCACGTTTGCAAAATTAATATTTTTATTTCAACATTCAAAGCTTTTATGCAAAAAATAATCTCAAATATTTTTTTTGTTGTTTTTGTTTTGTAAAGTCATATTTATTTGTTATATTGGGAAAAATGTTTTGTGTTTGTTATTGATGTATTATGCTTGATATTTACGTTATTTTTTATTGCTTATTAGCAATGTTATAAGAGATTGCAGACTGCATTTCAGGATAAAAAAACAAAAAACTTCTGATTTTATTTTGTTCTTCTATTAACTTACATTATCTTTGCACAAGATATGCTACACTTGGAATAATCCAGTATGGCTTTATGATTCTGCTCTAGTTTGCATTATCTTTGATTTGAATTATTGTGGTGTTCAGTATGATTTGTGTGTACTTGTTCGCCTTTTTATATAAGTATATTTAGATAGTATGGATTATAGAAAAACAGAAATAGACGGTGTCTATATTTTAGAACCTCGTGTGTTTAATGATGACCGTGGCTATTTCTTTGAAGCATGGAAGAAGGAAGATTTTGAGGAACATGTAGGAAAGGTTGATTTCATACAAGACAATGAATCTAAATCATCTTATGGTGTGCTGAGAGGACTCCATTATCAGAAAGAAAAATATTCTCAAGCTAAATTGGTGCGTGTTATAAAAGGAAAGGTGATTGATGTTGCTGTAGATATACGCAAGAGCAGCCCTACTTTTGGAAAGCATGTAATGGTTGAACTTTCTGATGAGAATAAGCGCCAATTCTTTATCCCACGTGGTTTTGCACATGGCTTTTTGGTACTTAGTGAAGAAGCTGTTTTTACATATAAAGTTGACAATACTTATGCTCCTCAGCATGAAGCTAGTATTCGTTGGAATGACGAGGATATAAACATTCAGTGGCCTATTGCTACTAAAGATGTCGTTACGTCTGAAAAGGATTTGAAGGCTTCTTCTTTGAAGGATGCTGAATTGTTTGACTAATAATTCTCATTATGAATATAGCTGTTGTTGGAACTGGATATGTTGGACTTGTATCGGGAACATGTTTTGCTGATACAGGTGCGATTGTCACTTGTGTTGATGTTGATAAGGACAAAATAGAAAGACTGCAGCGTGGTGATATTCCAATATATGAACCTGGGCTGGACGAACTTGTAGTAAAGAACGTCAAGGCAGGACGCTTGAAATTCACGACTTCTTTGGCTGAAGTTCTTAATGATCAGCAAATTATTTTCTCTGCAGTTGGTACACCTCCTGATGAAGACGGTTCGGCTGACCTAAAATATGTATTGCAAGTTGCTCGTACAATAGGGCAAAATATCAATAAATATGTTGTTGTTGTTACCAAGAGTACTGTACCAGTAGGTACAGCCGCTAAGGTAAGGTCAGCAATTCAAGAAGAATTGGATAAGAGAGGACTTGATGTAAAGTTTGATGTTGCCAGCAATCCTGAATTTCTTAAAGAAGGCAATGCGATAAAAGATTTTATGAGTCCTGACCGCGTTGTCGTTGGTGTTGAAAGTGATAAGGCTAAACAATTGCTTACACGTCTTTACAAACCGTTCCTTATAAATAACTTCCGTGTGATATTCATGGATATTCCAAGTGCCGAAATGACAAAGTATGCCGCAAATTCAATGTTGGCTACAAGAATATCATTCATGAATGATATAGCTAATCTTTGTGAACTAGTAGGCGCGGATGTTAATATGGTGAGGCAGGGTATAGGTTCAGATACAAGAATTGGTCGTAAATTTCTTTATGCTGGATGTGGTTATGGTGGAAGTTGTTTTCCAAAAGATGTGAAAGCTTTGATAAAGACATCTGACAACAATGGCTATTCAATGGAAGTATTGAAGGCTGTTGAACGTGTGAATGAACATCAAAAGACTATCCTTTTTGAGAAACTTAAATCTTCTTTGGGAAAGCTTGAAGACAGAAACATTGCAGTTTGGGGCTTATCGTTCAAACCAGAAACAGATGATATGCGAGAGAGTACAGCATTGGTAATGCTTTCGCTTTTGCTTAAGTCTGGTTGTCATGTGCGAGTATATGATCCTGTAGCGATGGATGAATGTCGTAGGCGCATATCTGTGATTGCACAAGATAATACAAATATTGCTAATTTTGCAGATAATATAGAATATTGCCGTGATATGTATGAGGCTACACTTGATGCCGATGCTTTGTTGCTGTTGACAGAGTGGAAAGAATTCCGCTTGCCTAGCTGGGACGTAATATCTCGTTCTATGAGAAATCAACTAGTGCTTGACGGTCGTAATATTTTTGACTCAGAAGAATTGACAGATGCCGGATTTGAATATCATTGCATAGGTCGTTAAAACATTATGAAAAAAGAAATTTTAACAAGACTAGTTTTACCAATTATTGCTATAGTATTGACTACCGTGGCGTGTGGTAATAGAAAGGCAAATACTGAAAAGGCCTTGTCGGAGGATCTTACAGCTAAAAAAATGCTTCAGGGCGTATGGCTTGATGAAGATGAGGAAGATCCGGCTTTCAGGATTATCGGGGATACTATCTTCTATCCTGATAGTACTTCTCAACCAGTTTATTTCCAAATTGTGAAGGATACATTGATACTTCATGGCTCAAACATCGTGAAATATCAAATTTTGAAGCAAGCACCACATTTTTTTATGTTTAAGAATCAAAATGGTGATGTTGTTAAACTTGCAAAGACTTACGATCGCTCTTATTTGACTTTCTTTGGTGCAAAGCGTCCCGCGGCTTTAAATCAAAATAAACTCATTAAAAGGGATTCTGTTGTTGTGTATGGAAATGATCGTTATCATTGGTATATACAGATTAATCCAACTACTTATAAAGTTGTTAAGCCTACATATAATGATGATGGTGTGGAAGTTGACAATGTTTATTTCGATAATATTATTCATGTAAGCTTGTTCCGTGGTGCAACTCAGATATACAGTCATGACGTGCGCAAGGATGATTTCAATAAACAAGTACCGTCTCAAGCGCTTAAACAGAGTATTCTTAGTGATATAGTATATGCTGGTGCTGGCACTGATGGTTTTCACTTTAATGCAAGTGTCTGTATTCCTGATAGTCCAACAAGTTATCAGATTTTGATAATTGTAGGTTTTAACGGAAATATTAAATATAAAATATAAACTCAATAAAGTTATAGATATGGGCATTTATTCTTTTGAATAGATGCCCATTAATTTTATTAACTTGATGTTGACATGCAACATGTCGACCAAGAACAAGCTCTTCCTGTATTGAAAAAAATATTTTTTGTGAGTTTTTAATGCGATTTCCTACATGTTTTTGCCAAACGTATTGTTATACAACGTGTTAGCTTATGTAGGTTAGTCTGTTCTTATACATTTTAGGGAGTGATTAGGGCCTAATCACTCGGTTGTCCTACATGCTTTACGGAGTGATTAGGCCCTAATCACTCAATGGCGCACGGAAAAAGGTGATTTTATTTTTGTTGTACTTCATGCATTTTGACTATAATTGGAATTGGTTATAAACATTTTAGCTATACTTACTGAAGCACTATATATTTTTTAATGCTGTTATTGATAATCATTATAGTTTCTGAAATCCTTTACTGAAAAGGTTGGCATATCAAAATGCTGTATAAATCAGTTTTGTTTGTTAATTTTATTTACAAAAAGAAAAGATATTTCTATATTTGCAATTTCTATGAAAGATATCACTGCGATTTGCTTTGTAACCAAAGATGCGAAATAATGGCGGAACCAAAAAAGCAATTATCGTATTGCGATTTGATAAAATGCCATCGTTTTGAGTACAAATACGTGCGTATAATGTAGGAAGCATGTAGGAAAGATGTAGGATAAAGCACTAGTATACATAAGATAAACTACTGATTAATAAGTGTTTAAGTAAAAAATGTATATAATGTAGGTCATTTTTCTTTTTTTCTGGAATCTTTTAAAATTTAGAAAGGAAAGTATCCTCCCTAAATGGGTTCGGATCTAAGTATTTCTATACTTGCTCTATTGAATATTAATCTTTTAATTACCTTGATTTTTATTGAAAGTTCTTTTGATATCTTTTCAAGAAAATATATCATGTGGGTAATGTCTTTATGCACATAAATAAAAACAGCGTATATCTGTTTAAAGATATACGCTGAGTATAACAGAATTATTTGTTTTGTCTTTTATCCTCCACAACAGAATAATACAATTAACTGTGCGGTGAAAATACGCAAGAACATACTTAATGGATAAACGGTACTGTAACCTACAGCTGGAGCTTCTTTTGAGCATACACTGTTTGCATAAGCTAATGCAGGAGGATCAGTATAAGTACCGGCAATCATACCCATGATTGTAAAGTAATTAAACTTGAAACGCAGACGGGCAATAGTTCCGACAATTAATATTGGAATTATTGTAATCAGGAATCCTGTATATACATATTTCAAACCGTCTCCCTGAACAACTGTTTCCCAGAAGTTGGCACCTGCTTTTATTCCTACAGAAGCAAGGAATAATACCAAACCAATTTCACGCAACATCATGTTTGCTGAAGTCGTTGTGTAGGTAACAAGTTTGAATCTGTAACCGAAACGACCAATAAGGATGGCAATGATAAGCGGACCACCAGCAATACCAAGTTTCAAAGGAACTGGCATGCCAGGAAGAGCAATAGGAATACTTCCGAAAAGAATACCGATAATTATTCCGATGAATATAGTTGCAATATTTGGTGCATCAAGACGCTTGATACTGTTACCCATTGCCTCTGCAACACGGTTTACATTGTCCTCTGGACCAACAACCATAATTCGGTCTCCAACTTGGAAACGATAGTCGCGACTAGCAAATAAGTCCATTCCCTGACGGGTGATACGAGTTACGTTGACACCATATACACTAGAGAAGTGCATTTTGCCAAGGGTTTTGCCGTTCATAGAAGAACGTGTTACAACAATTCGCTTACTGATTAGTGGCTGAGCCTCAGCCTCAGTGTGCCATGGAGTATCTATTTCTGGACCGATGAATGCCTGAACAGCCTCTGCGTCAGCTTCAGCACAAACAACTAGAACTTCGTCTCCAAGATTGAATATTGTATTGCTTTTAGGAATTGTAACATTGTTGTCGTGAAGAAGTCTTGAGCAAATAAGATCACGATTCAAAAACTCTGAAATCTGAAGTAATGTGCGACCAGCTATGTAATTGTTGGTAACTCTCAGATGCATCTGATATGGTTTTGCATGAGGATTCTCTGCTTCTTGATCATCTAGCTTGTGTTCTTCAGTGTTAAGCTTAACGCGAGTTATGTAACGAATTGCAATAGTCGCACCGATGATACCTAGCACGCCAAGAGGGTAGGCGCATGCGTAACCAGACGCAATTTGGGGAACATCGCCCTTGGTGAACACACTGTTCAGAGCTTCGTTTGCAGCTCCAAGTCCAGGTGTGTTGGTAACAGCACCATATAGAGTACCGACCATCATTGGAAGATTCTTGGGGTTACTGTTGTCGAAGAACAACCAGTAACAACCGAACATTACTGCAATGTTGAGCAAGATTATAACTGCTGAGAGGGCGTTGAGTGTAATACCACCCTTACGGAAACTCTCAAAGAAGCCCGGACCAACTTGTAGACCTATACAGAATACGAACAAAATAAGTCCGAAGTCCTGAAGGAATGTTAGAATGTTTATCGGGGCAGTGAAGCCAATGTGGCCTGCTAATATACCAGCAAAGAGAACAAAGGTTACTCCGAGCGATATGCCACAAACTTTTACCTTGCCAAGTAGCACGCCAATTGCTATCACAAGAGCATAAAGTAATGCTATGTGAGCCACTGTGTCGGTAGAAGTAAAAAGATTAATTAACCAGTCCATAAAAATTTAGTGTAATAATGCCTGCAAATGTACTGCGAATTTGGGAATTAACAAAATATTAATGTGTTATTTTTTAACTTGTAGGTGCTTATTATAAAAAATATGTAAGTCTTTTGGGTATGATAATAATTTTTATTATCTTTGCGGTCATTAAAATTATCACGTAATAAATTAAGTTTTTAAGATATGGCCAAGAGATTTGCCGAACATAATGGTCTGAATTTGACAAAGACCAATAATGATGTGCTTGCAGAGTGGGAGAAGAATGATATTTTCCATAAATCTATTGATGAGCGTGAAGGTTGTCAGCAGTTTATATTTTTCGAAGGTCCTCCTTCGGCTAATGGACATCCTGGCATTCATCATGTGTTGGCTCGTTCTATAAAGGATACTTTCAACAGATATAAAACCATGAAGGGATTTCAAGTACACCGCAAGGCTGGTTGGGATACTCATGGACTTCCTGTGGAACTTGGCGTTGAGAAAGAATTAGGTATTACTAAAAAGGATATTGATAATAAGGCTTCTGATAAATATATATCAACAGAAGACTATAATAAAAAATGTCGTGAGAATGTCATGATGTTTACTGCTGAATGGCGTGAACTGACTGAAAAAATGGGATATTTCGTTGATTTGGATCATCCTTATATCACTTACGATAACAAATATATTGAAACCTTATGGTGGTTGCTAAAACAGCTATATGGTAAGGGATTGTTATATAAAGGATATACAATTCAACCATATTCTCCAGCTGCAGGAACTGGACTGTCAAGTCACGAACTGAATCAGCCAGGCTGTTATCGTGATGTTAAGGACACAACAGTAACGGCACAGTTCCTGATTAAAGACCCTAAGGCTGAATGGACTAAGCATGGAAAACCTTATTTTATTGCGTGGACAACAACTCCTTGGACTCTTGCGTCTAATGTGGCGTTGTGCGTTGGTCCTAAGATTGATTATGTAGCTATTGAGACATATAACTTATACGACGGAGAACCAATGACTCTTGTTATGGCTGAAAGTCGCATAAGTGCATACCTTAACCCTGAACAAGAAGTTAAGGAAGGCGAACTTGGTGCTTTTGACAAGGAAAACAAAATATGCCCTTGGCGTATTGTTGACCGTATGAAAGGTGCTGATTTGGAAGGTTTACATTACATGCAGTTGATGCCTTGGGTGAAACCGTGTGAGAAGATAGGTGATTTCTCTGCAAAGTTTGTTAACGATTACGCTGAAAAGCATGCTGACAAGGTGTTCACAAGTGAGGACGGACGTGATAGGTTTGTAGAGATGGACAGCGAGGCCTTTAGAGTTATTCTGGGTGACTATGTTACAACAGAAGACGGTACTGGTATCGTTCATATTGCTCCAACATTCGGTGCCGATGATGCAAAAGTTGCATTAGATGCTAAGATACCTGCTCTATACCTTATTAATAAGAAAGGCGAGACACGTCCAATGGTAGACCTTCAAGGTAAGTATTATGTTGAAGATGAATTGGATGCTAATTTCGTGCAGGTTTGCTTAAACAAGGAAGCCTACGGTAAGCATGCTGGCGACTATGTTAAGAATTCATACGACCCTAAATTCAATCCTGATGGCGTATGGGATAAGAAAGCGTCAGAAAAGGCAGAAGACCTGAATGTCATTATCTGTATGGAAATGAAACAGGACGGAACGGCTTTCAAAATAGAAAAGCATGTACACAACTATCCACATTGTTGGCGTACAGACAAACCTATTCTTTATTATCCTCTTGATAGTTGGTTTATCAATGATACTGCCAAAAAGGAACGTATGGTTGAATTAAACAAGACTATACGTTGGCAACCAGAGAGTACTGGTACAGGCCGTTTTGGTAACTGGTTGGAAAACTTGAATGATTGGAACTTGAGCCGTAGTCGTTTCTGGGGTACACCTCTTCCTATATGGCGTGATGAAAAGCGTAACGCCAAGTGTATAGGTAGTCTTGAAGAACTGTATAATGAGATAGAGAAGAGTGTAGCTGCCGGTGTTATGAGTAGTAACCCATTGAAGGATAATGGATTTATTGTTGGTGACTATTCTAAAGAAAACTACGATAAGGTAGATCTTCATCGTCCTTATGTAGATAATATAATTCTTGTAAATGAAGAAGGTGAACCAATGAAGCGCGAGAGCGACTTGATTGACGTATGGTTTGATTCTGGTTCTATGCCTTATGCACAGCTTCACTATCCATTCGAGGGTGAGATTGCCAAAGACGGTTTGAAAAATACTGGTAAGAGCGAGACTGAATATCGTCGTGAACTCGTTACGTCGACATACGATGGAACACCTGTTCCTCCAGCTTTCTATCCAGCAGACTTTATAAACGAGGGTGTAGACCAGACACGTGGATGGTTCTTCACACTTCACGCAATATCAACAATGGTATTTAATCAGGTTGCTTTCAAGAATGTTATCTCTTCTGGTCTTGTGCTAGATGCAAAGGGCAATAAAATGAGTAAGCATGTTGGAAATGTAACTAATCCCTTTGATATGATTGATAAATATGGAACTGATCCTGTCAGATTCTATATGATGACAAACTCAGAGCCTTGGGATAACCTGAAGTTTGATCCAAACGGTGTTGACGAAATTCGCAGAAAGTTCTTCGGTACATTATATAATACATATAGTTTCTTTGCATTGTATGCCAATGTAGATGACTTTGATCCAACAGCACCTCAGGTGGAGTTGACAAAGCGTCCTGAGATTGACAGATGGATTATATCTAAGGTAAACTCACTTATCAATGGTGTGGAAACTGAACTTGAGAATTATGATCCTACACGTGCCGGACGACTTATTGATGCTTTTGTTAACGACGATTTAAGTAACTGGTATGTTCGTTTGAATCGCAAACGTTTCTGGGGTAAGGAAATGAGTGAAGACAAGTTGAGCGCATATCAGACACTTTATACTTGTTTGATGACTGTTGCAAAACTCCTTGCTCCTTTCACACCATTCTATGCTGACGAGTTGTATCATGACTTAGGTGGAGAGTTGACAAGTGTTCATTTGGACAAATTCCCTGTAGCAAACAAAGCTGCTGTTGATGCAGACTTGGAGATACGTATGGGCATGGCACAGAAGATTACTTCAATGACTTTGGCTTTGCGCCGTAAAGTTAATATAAAGGTTCGTCAACCGCTTGCTCAAATAATGGTACCTGCCATTGATGAAAATCAAAAACAGCATATTGAGGCTGTCGCTGACCTTATAAAGACAGAGGTTAACGTAAAGGATTTGACGTTTATTGAAGGTCAGGGTATTCTTGTTAAGAAAGTAAAGTGTAATTTCCGTGTTATGGGTAAGAAGTTTGGTAAGTTGATGAAGGCAGTGGCTGCTAACATGGATGCACTTGACCAGAAACAAATTGCTTTACTTGAAACTTCAGGTAGTAGAACCTTTGATGTTGAAGGACAAACAGTTACAGTTGATGTAACAGATGTCGACATAATCAGTGAGGATATACCAGGATGGTTGGTAAGCAATGAAGGAAACATTACAGTAGCTCTAGAGGTAGAACTTACAGAAGAATTGAAGATGGAGGGTATGGCTCGTGAGCTTATCAATCGTATTCAGAATCTTCGTAAGGAAAACGGGCTTGAAATTACCGATAGGATTATGGTTACTGTTGCTCCACACGATGAAACAAATGCAGCTATTAAGTCTTTCGGTGAAATGATCAAGAGCCAAGTATTGGCAAATGATATAATGATTGCAGACAATGATGGTACAGAAACTGAATTCGATGAATTTAAACTTAACATCACTGTTGAAAAGAGTTAATAAACAGATATAATAAAATACTGATATCTATGGACAAGAAAACACGTTATTCTGATGAGGACTTAGAAGAGTTCCGCGGAATTATCAATGACAAATTGAAAGTGGCTCACGAAGAATATTCTTCTACGATGCGCCAGTTGATGAATAAAGATGACAATGGTGTGGATGATACGTCTCCCACTTATAATAAAGTTCTGGATGACGGTAACGCCAATCAGAGCAAGGAAGATATGATTCAAATGGTTCAACGTTTGCAAAAGTTCATTATAGGACTGGAAGCAGCTCTGTTGCGTATTGAAAACAAAACTTATGGTGTAGACCGTATCACCGGTGAACTTATACCAAAGGAACGTCTTCGCGTTGTGCCTCACGCTACTCTAAGTGTGGCTTCGAAGAATGCAAGAAAGAAATGAAAAAAAATAGTTATTTATCGAAAGATAGTTTGTTGGCGTTTATCTTGATTATCGCAATACTTGTTATTGACCAGATAATCAAGATAGAGGTCAAAACAAATATGTGTTTAGGTGAGTCTGTGCATGTTACGGACTGGTTTTACATTAGCTTCATAGAGAACAATGGTATGGCTTATGGTATGACATTCTTCAACAAATTGGTGTTGAGTGTGTTCCGTATTATTGCTGTTGGATGTATAGGCTGGTATATGCATCAGGTCCTTAAACAAAAACATTCAACTGGTTATATAGTTGTATTGTCTATGATTTTAGCAGGTGCAGCTGGCAACATTATTGACTCTATGTTTTATGGGCTAATATTTAACGCATCTTCTCCGTTTTATGTATCATATCTTGTGCCTTTTGGTAGTGGATATGCATCATTCTTACAAGGGAAGGTTGTTGATATGTTTTATTTTCCTCTTATTGTTACAACATATCCAGATTGGGTACCTTTCAAGGGTGGGCAGGAATTTATTTTCTTTTCCCCTGTGTTTAACTTTGCTGATGCCTGCATTTCTGTAGGTGTTGTGCTGTTACTTCTTTTCTTCAGAAAAGATATGGAAGGTATTTCTGATACTGTAAAGGTAGCGTTTAAAAAGAAATAAGTATGAAATCTTCGTCTCTCAATGGATGTAAGATCCTTAAAATGACAATAAGGTCACTTGTTGTGATTATGGGATTACTTTTAGTGGTTTCATGTAAGCCATCTGTACCTTCACATTTTATCCAACCTGATAAGATGGGTGATATTCTTTATGATTATCATCTGGCTAGTGGTATGGCTCAGATTTCGGGTAATGATTCTGTCAATACAATAAAGTACCGTGCGGGTGTATTAAAAAAGTATGGCTATACTTCAGTGCAATTTGACTCATCCATGGTTTATTATATGCGACATACTGAAGAGTTGAAGCATATTTATGAAGATTTAAGTAAACGACTTGGTGACGAGGCTATTGCCCTTGGCGCTTCTGTAAATGCAGTAAACCGATTTGGAAGTGTTACTGCAACTGGTGATACAGCAAATGTGTGGAATGGTGAATCTGCGATGGTACTTACACCACAGAAACCTTTCAACTTGAATTCTTTTTCAATGGTTGCTGACTCAACATTTCATAAGGGAGATAACATGATACTTGATTTTGATACACAATTCATTTTTCAGGATGGTATGCGTGACGGAGTTGTAGTATTGGCTGTTAAGTTTGGTAATGATAGTATTGCTACACAGAATATGCACATTTCAAGTGCAAGTCATTTCAGTTTGTCAATTCGTGATGATAAAAAACTTGGAATAAAGGAGGTACGTGGCTTTTTCATGCTTAACAAGAGTCAGGATCCAGGAGATAATGCGACTACACTTAAACTTATGATAATAAGTAATATCAAGTTGTATAGATTGCATCAAAGTAAGGTGAATGCTAATGCTAATAGAACTAATAGTGACAGTATTAAGACTTCTAGCAATGATTCTGCGAAATCAAATAGTGGAAAGCCTATGCCACCATCAAGTGTTCCTGTTCCACCAAACTCTGATCCGAGTATGCAACCGAAGCGACAGATGCCAATTCCACCTAAAGCTTTGAACTAAAAAATGGTAGATGAACTAAGGCGATTGGGCTTTCATGAGTTAAAAGTCTCTGGTGTCGTTTTGCATCAGGCTATAGTTGAAGTTCTTGGAGATAGGGTAGTAAACTACTATGAGTTTACAGATGAAGTACCAATGACAGAATGGATTGGAGGAACTTGTGAGATCATTAATGACAAGTTGATTATAGAGAAATAATAATATATAAATTTAAAATAATATGTTATCAGTAGACGAATTAGAAGACAAACTGATCGAATTGGCTTTTGCTGAGGATATCGGTGATGGTGACCATACAACATTGTGCTGTATTCCTGATGATGCAATTGGTAAATCACATTTGCTAATAAAGGAAAACGGTATATTGGCTGGTGTAGAAATGGCTAAAAAGGTTTTTGCCAAGTTTGACCCTACACTGACAGTCGAGGTTCTTATCAAAGATGGAACTCCTGTAAAGGTTGGTGATATTGCAATGATAGTAAGTGGTAAGACTCGTTCTTTGCTTCAGACAGAGCGACTGATGCTTAATATAATGCAGCGTATGAGCGGTATTGCCACAATGACTAACAAATATGTCAAGTTACTTGAAGGAACAGTAACACATGTACTTGATACACGTAAGACAACACCAGGACTGCGTATGCTTGAAAAGCAAGCAGTTAAGATTGGTGGTGGTATGAATCACCGTATCGGGCTTTTCGATATGATACTTCTTAAAGACAACCATGTTGATTTTGCCGGTGGCATAGAAAATGCGATTGATCGTTGCCATACTTATCTTAAGGAAAAGGGACTTGATTTGAAGATTGAAATAGAGGTAAGAAATTTTGATGAACTACAGCGTGTACTCAACCATGGTGGGGTAGACCGCGTAATGTTTGATAATTTTAGTGTTCCTGATACAAAGAAGGCTGTTGACCTCGTTGCAGGAAGAATGGAAACTGAATCAAGCGGTGGTATTACTTTCGACACTATACGTGGTTATGCTGAACAAGGTGTTGACTTTATAAGTGTTGGTGCACTTACACATAGTGTTAAGGGACTTGACATGAGTTTCAAGGCTTGTTAAATATTTAGAGTTTATGAAGAAACAGATTTTAATTGCGGTTTTTATTTTGACCGCCTCTGCTGCAATGGCATGTACTAATTTCATTGTTGGAAAGAAAGCTAGTGCAGACGGTAGTGTTATATGTTCTTACAATGCTGATGACTACGGTATGTTTGTTGATCTAGCGCATTATCCTGCTGGAGTTCATTCAAAGGGAACAATGCGTGATATTATTGACTGGGATACAAAGGCTTATCATGGACAGATACCAGAGGCTCCTATTACATATAATGTTATTGGAAACATCAATGAGTTTCAGGTGACTGTTGGAGAAACTACTTACGGTGGACGTGAGGAAATGGTTGACTCTACTGGTATTATTGATTATGGTAGTCTTATATACATAGCTCTTCAACGTTCACGTAGTGCTCGTGAAGCAATAAAAGTGATGACATCTCTTGCTGAGAAATATGGGTATAATAGTGAGGGCGAGACCTTTACGATTTGTGATCCTAACGAGGCTTGGATAATGGAGATGATGGGCTGTGGAGCAGGTAGTAAGAGTGCCGTATGGGTTGCGCAACGCATACCGGATAATGCTATTTGTGCACACGCAAACCAAAGTCGTATTGGCAAGTTCAATATGAACGACCATAAGAATGTAATGTTTAGTAAAAATGTCGTTGCTTATGCTAGAAAGAAAGGATGGTTTACTGGAAAGGACGCTGACTTCTCATGGAAGATGGCTTATGCTAAACCTGATTTTTCTGGTCGTCGCTTCTGTGATGCTCGTGTATGGGCTTTTTTCAATCATTTCACTGATGGTTTTAGTCGTTATCTACCATGGGCAGAAGGAAAGGATGAAAATGCTGAGGATATGCCTTTGTGGGTCGTTCCAAACAAGAAACTTTCTGTAAAGGACGTTCAAATGGCTATGAGAGACCATTATGAGGGTACTCCATTGGCTACTGACACTTTAGATTTCGGTGGTGGTGTATGGGAAATGCCTTATCGTCCGACACCTTTAATGTTTAAGGTAAACGGAAAATCTTATTTTAATGAGCGCCCAACAAGTACACAGCAGACTGGTTTTACTTATGTTAGTCAGATGCGTTCATGGCTTCCTCGTGAGATTGGTGGTGTGTTATGGTTTGGAAATGACGATGGCAATATGATCGCTTATACTCCAATATATTGTGGTAACACTGTACAGCCAGAATGTTATAACACTCCAGGTGCAGATGCCGTTACATTCTCAACAAAGAATGCTTTTTGGGTTTGCAATTGGGTTAGTAATATGATATACCCACGTTATTCACTCATGTTCCCTGAGTTGAAGTCTGTTCGTGATAGTTTGGAAAGTTCATACTTTGCAAATCAGCCTAGCGTTGAAAATAAGGCACGTGAGTTATATGCTAATGATAAGACCGCTGCTTTGAAGTATCTTAATGAGTACAGTAATGATAAAGCTCAGGAGATGCTTGCAAGATGGAATGAGTTGGCATATTACTTAATTGTTAAGTATAATGATATGTGTGTTAAACCTACTAAGAATGGTGAGTTTATCAGAACTAAGACAGGTATTGGTGCTACAGTTAAGCGTCCTGGTTATCCTGCATCTTTTGCTCGTAAGCTAGTTCAGGCTACTGGAGATAAGTTTGAAGTTCCAGAAAAGAAAAAGTAATCTTCTTAATACATAATATATAAAGCCCTTCAAGAAATTCTTGAAGGGCTTTATTTATATTCGATTATAAGATATAAGTAACATACGAAATAAATGTCTTTTTTGTATGATTTTAAACTCAAGTAATCGAATGTTAGTCAGTCTTAAAAGCTACATTATAGTTTCTTTAAATATTCGTCAGCACGTTTATCTCCTAGTGACTTAGCCTTTTCTAAAGCCTTCTTTGCTTCGTCTTTATTTCCAAGTTCCTTGTTTGCTATGCCTAGCAATAAGTAACCATCAATATATTCAGGAGCTAGTATAGTACATCTTGTTGCAGCTTTTACTGCGTCTTCATTCTTTTTTACGCGAATTTGTAGTGACGCCATTTCTGCATAATAAGTAGGTTCATTTGGTGTTAGGATTATAGAACGTGCTATATCGTTTAGTGCTTGTTGGAAACGATGTACTTGTAGTTCACATTTATATCTAGTATAGTAGAAACTAGAGTTTAAAGGTCTGCCTAGCATTAATGAGTCGTATTCATTATAATCAACCAATGCATTATGATAATCCTTTGCTTCATTGTATGCGATACCACGTGATAGAACATATGGTGCGGCAATTGATGTAAGGGGTTGTGGACAAGCTGCAATTGCGCTGTCAAGAAGTTCCATTACTTCTTTCTGTGGAGCTTTTAGTTGAACTTTACATTGAGAAGCCTCGTAAAAGAGTTCTCCATTGCGAAGTTTGGTCTTTGTTAAAGCCATAAACATGTCGTAGGCATTTTGATATTCTCCTTTTGAATATATTATCTGTGCCTGTTGGTGGCGATATACATCCAAGTCGTTTATTGCAGAAGCCTTTTTTGATTCATCAAGAGCTTTGTCGAGACTCCAATTTGTATATGGTTTGTTGCTGAAAAGTTCTTTCTGATATATTACTTTTGCATATTCAGAATGACCCTCGTCTTTCTTCGCAACCTTTTCTATTGCTGTTTGCATCACCTTGTCAGCCTCCTCAAACTTCCCGCTGTTTACATAACTAGAAGCTTTATTTGTGTAACCTTCTGTTGAGCTAGGGAACTTACGTATAAAGTCGTCTATATATTTCTGACGTGATATCGAGTCAGTCTGTTCGCTAGCCATCATCATTGTAAGCAAAGCCGCGTTCTCGTTGTCTGGTAAAGCTGTTCTAATACCGCATGTCTTCAATACAGCGTCATTGATTGTGAAACCATTTACAACCATGTCTGAGGCAAATTTAGCGTCAGTGGCATGTATTTCACCGTTCTTGCTAAGTTGAAGAAGTCCTATAACTTGTCCGTTGTTGTTTACAAATGGGCAACTTGCTGCGTTTTCAGGTGCCGTAGAAGAAAATATGTAGTAGTTATACTTGTCCATAAACTTCTCAATACTTGTAATCTTGAAAGTCTTAACGTCTGCTTTCTTTAATGAATAGTTAAGAAGAAAGACATTGCCATTTGCTTGTGTTGAAGCGACATCAGCCTTTATTGTACTACCGTCAACAATGAATTTGCAGACATCATACAATTCGTTAGCTCCTACAATTGCATCAACATTGTATGTCTTACCATTTGCATCAACGACAATGGCATGATCTGCACCAATAAATGGTTCCCAAGTACTGATTGCTTCGCCGTCTTTGCCAACAAAGACGCCATGACTTGATGCGTGAATACTGCCATCTTTATTGAATGTTGTCAAAGTGAAGACAGATTTCGCTGCTTTTTGAACTTGTGCTGATTGTGCCAATACTCCTGATATAGAGAAGACGATTGACATAATCAATAAATAGATTCTTTTCATAAGTATGTGATTTTATTTTTTGTTTATAGTTTAAGAAGAGACTTTGCATTATTTATTGCCTCTTCTGAAATATTACTTCCGCTTAGCATTTGGGCAATTTCATTTATACGTTCCTTGCTGTTTAGCATACGCATTCTGCTTGTTGTTCCTTCTGCTGTTTCTTCCTTTTCAACTTTATAGTGAGTAGAACCTAATGCGGCAATTTGTGGTAGGTGAGTGATACTTATCACTTGTCGTTCATTGTTTCCCATTTCCTGCATTATTTGTGCCATCATCTCTGCAACCCTGCCGCTTACGCCGGTATCAATCTCGTCGAATATGATTGTTGGCAGTTTCACTACACCACTTATCATAGCCTTGAGCGACAACATCACACGTGCAATCTCACCGCCTGATGCAACTTGACTTACAGGTTGGAGTGGGGTACTCTTGTTTGCGCTGAACAAGAATGAAATCTTGTTAGTTCCGTCTTCAGACAGTTCCTTATTTGTAAATTCTATCTGGAAACGCACATTCGGTATTCCTAATGGTACGAGACGCTCAGACATTTCCTTTTCAACCTTTTTAGCTGATTCTGTGCGCAATTTTGTAAGTTTACCTGATTTGTTGGTACATTCATTTTTGAGTGTGTCAACCTTCTGTTGCGTTTCTTTTATTGTGTCATCAGAATTGTCTATATTATCCAATTTAATTTTTAAATCATCACGTATTGTCAGCAATTCAGCAATACTGTTTACGTGGAACTTTTGTTCAAGAGAATATATATAGTCAAGTCTCTGAGTGAGATTATTCAATTTGTCAGGATCAAAGTCAACATTCTCCACATCATGACTTATTTCCTGTGCAATATCTTTTAGTTCTATATGGCAGTTGGACAGTCGTTCGGCAAGTTCTTTAGCGTTTTGAAATACATTCTCAATATTCTGTAGTCTTGAAGTGGCAATTTTCACTTGTTCAACAGCTCCGTTTGTGTCTGCCATAAGAGCATTGTCACTATCGTATAAAGCCTCCTTTATTTCCTCTGAATGACTCAACTGTTCTGTTTCCTGTTCTATTGTTTCCTGTTCTCCGTCTACAAGCTGTGCCTTGTTTATCTCATCAAACTGAAATCTCATAAACTCTTCATTATCACGACTTTGAGCAATGTTATCTTTAACCTTTTGAAGTTCCTTTATTGCCTCATGATATTTGGCAAAACAGTTTTGATAATCTTTCAGTTCCTTATTGTCTTTGGCTATTATGTCTACCACATTAAGTTGAAAGTCTTCCTTTTGTAATAGTAGGTTTTGGTGTTGGCTGTGGATATCTACAAGCATTTCTCCCAGTTCACGCATCATTGCAAGTTGGACGGGAGTATCATTGATGAAGGCGCGGCTTTTGCCATTCTTGCTTATTTCCCTTCTTATAATGCAGTCTTCTGGTTCATAGTCAATGTCGTTGTTGGTGAAAAATGAGTCCATATCATATTTCCTCAGGTCGAAGTGAGCTTCAATAACGCACTTGTCTTTTCCTGATTTAATAACTTTCAAGTCAGCTCTTTGTCCAAGCAGTAAGCCAATAGCCCCAAGTATTATACTCTTTCCGGCACCAGTTTCACCAGTTATTACAGAAAAACCCGAATTGAATGTAATGTTCAGTTCGTCTATCAATGTGAAATTTCTTATGTAAAGCTGTTTTAACATTATTGCTATTCTTTAATTTTGTTCCAAGAGTTGTTTTGGCTTGCGTTTATGCCAAATAAAATACTATATATCTTTTCTTTTTCATTCTGTGTTCCTTTGCCATTGTAGATGCTTGCTATTTCGTCTTTTTTGTAATCTGTCCATATCTGTGGCAACATGCTCATAGGACGTGCCTCATGAGCTGTTTTAAGGTCGCTTTCAATAGCAGATGATATGTTGACTCTTCCTTTTTCTGGATTTTGAGCCATCTCATCCATTCCGTTTCTATAATAATCGTATTGTAGTTGACGGAATGATTTCATTCCCTCGTCAATATAATCATTTATTATGGCGTATCTGTTTTTGCTGTCATCAAAACTTTTCCATCCTGTATAGTTAAGATTCTGTGAGTTGTTGGCTACGTTCATGCAACGTTGCAGGATGTCCTCTCCACCCATAGGTGAAAAAGAATCAAGATTCATTCCTATTATCAGATATGAGTAGTAGGCACAGAGTGCAGTCAGTTGGTTATCAACATTCTCGTCATTAAATGTTAGTTGATTGAATTCAGTAAAATCAAAGTTGAAATCATTGTCAGTATTATTGTATAGTGTAGTGCTATAGGCTGAATTATATACAGGACGATTAGCTTGTATTATTGCCTTGCATGTGAACATGTTAGTAGCTCTGTCATATTTTGTAACAGTAATATTAAAGCTGCAAGCTATGCGCTCGTTTTTCTGGAATTGTAAATTAGTCCATTTCCTTTCATTTACAAATTGTGACAGAGTATTTCGCAAATTATCGAATACAGCATTATCGGTACCTTGAATTTGCGAATGATTAATGTTTATAGTTGCCTGTAGTTCTTGCGCATTGGCTGCATTATTGCATAATATTAGCCAACTCATCAATGATATCAGTCGCAACTTCAGATTTAGGTTTTTTGTCATATTCCTTTTTACCATCCTTACTAATAATGGTTATCTGATTTTCGTCACTACGAAATGTAGTACCTGAAATTCTTGTTGAATTTAGTACGATGAAGTCTGCATTTTTCTTTTCCAGCTTATGCTTGGCATTCATCTCCTCATCGTTAGTTTCCAATGCGAATGCTACGATTTTCTGTTTGCTGTTCTTTATTTTTCCAAGAGATGCTGCAATATCATGAGTGGACTTTAGTTTGATAATTAAGTCATTATTCTCACGCTTTATTTTTTTGTCAGCAACGTTTTCTGGTTTAAAGTCGGCAACAGCAGCACATAGAATTGCTGCGTCACAGTTATTAAAAGCTTTTGTAGCTTCATTGTACATGCTTTCGCAGTTCTCTACATCAATTCTATTTATCCCATCAGAGCATTTCATAGACACAGGACCAGATATTAGTGTCACGTCAGCCCCACGTTGATAGCATTCCTCAGCAATGGCAAATCCCATTTTTCCGCTAGAATAGTTGCCTATGAATCTCACCGGATCAATTTTTTCGTATGTTGGTCCGGCTGTAATCATTATTTGCTTTCCTTTAAGATCTTTCTTGCTGAATTGTCTGTCAAGAGTTTCTACAATCTTTTCAGGGTCTTCCATGCGTCCCTTACCTTCAAGTCCGCTAGCCAAATACCCGCTAGCCGGTTCAATAATGTTATTTCCGTACTCCTTCAGCTTTTCAAGATTTGCCTGTGTTGACGGATGCTTATACATGTCAAGGTCCATTGCAGGAGCAATGAAAACTGGAGCTTTCATGCTAAGATATGTTGTAATGAGCATGTTGTCGGCTATTCCGTTTGCCATTTTTCCAATGCTGCTTGCCGTACATGGGGCAATAAGCATTGCGTCAGCCCATAAACCTAGGTCAACATGCGAATTCCATGTACCGTCACGTTGTGAGAAAAATTCACTTATTACGGGATTATGTGTAAGAGCAGAAAGTGTTATTGGTGTGATAAATTCTTTTCCAGCAGGGGTAATAACAACTTGTACCTCAGCACCGCGTTTTATAAGTTCGCGAATGATGAGGCACGATTTGTAGGCTGCTATTGAACCTGTAATTCCTAATACTATTTTTTTTCCTTTTAGCATTATCTGTTGTTGAATTCTCTTAATCTGATACGAGTAAGAATCTGTTTGGTGTTGTTAGGAAAGTCAGCTCCAAGCATCCAAGAATAATATCCAGAGTCTTTTTTCAATACTTCGGCAACAGGCATATCCTTATATTTTCCGAAATTGAAAACCTCATGTTTTTGCGTATCACCTTGTTTGTCTGTAAGTGGATTGCCATCTTTGTCGGTTATTGGTCGCCAGACAATTCTACCAGCAAAGTCAACATTGTCATTTTGTTTTGAGAAGTCTGCAAGGTCATCCATGTTGTTAGGCAACACTCTTTCTGGTTCTTCCTGATTATCAGCTGTGTACATTTCAAGTTCGCCCATAAGCACACGATATGTTGCTTCTGTGTCTTGGTCTGCACGATGCGCCTCGAAATCGTCTTCCATCTTGTGCCCGCAGTAGAACTTATATGCAGCTGCAAGATTTCGCTTTTCCATTTTGTGGAATATTATCTGTGCGTCTATGAGTCTACTCTTTGAAAAATCATAGTCAACACCTGCACGTAGAAATTCCTCAGCAAGCATAGGAACATCAAATCTATTAGAATTAAATCCGGCAAAGTCGCATCCTTTAAAGTTCTCGCTTAATTCAGATGATAATTCCTTGAAAGTTGGAGCATCCTTAACCTTTTCGTCGTCAATGCCCGTCAAAGCAACAACCTCATTAGGAATGTGCTTTTTGGGATTTACTAAATAGTCGCCTCTATCTTCGCTACCATCAGGATTAACCTTTATATATGATATCTGTATTATTCTGTCGTTTACAATATCAAGCCCCGTGGTCTCTAAGTCGAAGACTATCAGGGGCTTTGTAATATTTAGTTTCAAAATATGTTTATTTTAAAATGATATACTAGTCGTTTAGTAACATTGGCATAATCAATGTGAGAATATTTTCATTCTCAGGTTGCTCTGCTGGTACAATAACTCCAGCTCTGCTAGGGTCTGCCAATTGGAAGATAACTTCATCGCTTTCGATGTTGTTAAGTATTTCTTGTAATGAGCTACCCTTAAAACCTATGTTTATTGGTTGACTACTATATTCGCATGTGATTTGTTCCTTGGCGCTTGTAGCGAAGTCTATATCTTCTGAAGAAACTTCCAACTTACCAGCTTCAATATGAAAACGTATCAACTGACTGCTTTCGCTTGCGAACGGAAGTACACGGCGAAGTGCTCCGATAAGGCTTTTGCGATCAATGTTCATATTGTTAGGATTCTCAGGAATCACGCTGTTGTAGTTAGGATAATTACCTTCTATTAGTCGGCATGATAATTGCCCGTCTGTGAATTTAATCTCAGCGCAGCGATCGTCGAATTTGATAACTACATCGCTTCCGTCTTTGCTAAGAACATTTTTCAGCAGTGTTGCAGGTTTCTTTGGCAATATAAATGATGCAGCAGTCTCGCTCTTTATATTATAGTTCTGATTGCGCACAAGTTTGTGTCCATCTGTTGCTACAATAGCCAAATAGTCTGTTGTAAGGTCAAAGTATATACCATTCATTACTGGTCTTAGCTCATCTTGAGCTGTAGCGAATAATGAACGTGTGATATTGTTAACAAGTGATGTTGAGTTCAGGGTAATAATTGTGGCACTATCAGGAACCGTCTGTGTATGTGGATATTCGTCAGCATTTTGTGCTGTGAAGTTATACATACCGTTCTGATAGAGAATCTTTATGGTAAGTGCCTCTGTGTCTACATCAAATGACAATGGCTGCTCTGGAAGCTCTTTTACTGCGTCAAGAATAGTGCGGCTTGGTACAGCAAAACTACCTTCGCCGTCACACTCGTCAAGTGTAACTGATGATGTCATAACATTCTCGTTGTCTGATGCAGTTATTTTAAGTTCACTGTTACTTACTTCGAAAAGGAGGCTGTCGAGAATTGGAATAGAATTCTTGCTGTTAATCACTTTTGAAAGTGATTGCAGGCGTGCGTTAAGTGTTCCGCTTGATAATGTGAATCTCATTATTGTTTTCTTTTATTCGTTATTGTTCTGATATTATATTTTTCAGATTACAAAAATACTAAAAACCATTGTCTAAAACAAAAAAAACGCATAAAAAATTTCATTTATTAGAACTATTTTAGTAATTTCGCACACTGAAGTGGGATTTATAAAATCTTTCACGTTATAGTAGAGTATACTTAAAAATAATATATTTGAATTATGGAATTACAAGGTAAAGTAATTGTCGCTCTACCAGAGCGTACTGGCGTTTCTAGCCGTGGAGAATGGAAATCACAGGATTTTGTTATCGAAACTCATGAATCATATCCTCACAAAATGGTGTTCTCTGTGTTTGGTGCAGAGCGTTTGCAGCGTTTTAACATCCAGGTAGGACAGGAAGTGTTGGTGTCTTTTGATATTGATGCCCACGAATATAATGGTCGTTGGTTTAACAGCATTCGTGCTTTTGATGTTCGTCAGGTAGATCCTGCCACTCTAGGTGCAGGCGCAGCTCCTGCTGCTTTCAATGCTCCAGAAGCTCAAGCTCCATTCCCTCCAATGCAGAATACAGAAAATGCGGAGAGTGCTGATGATTTACCATTCTAATTAATCAAAAGTTTGTAGTGAATACTGATGTTTCTATTGGTATTTCTCTATTTAAATAAAAGGATTGTGATATTATTTCGCAATCCTTTTATTTTTATCAATACCCAATGTTGGTATATAATGATATCTTAAATTCGTTTCAATGTTAATACGTTTGTGTTATAAAGTAGTGGTTTTTTATGATATCGTTAAGAAACTTCATTTTATTATAACGAAGAAATGCCAACTCCATCGGAGTTGGCATTCTATTGTTTGTTTGGAATAAGTGTTTAATTATTTAAGCTTCAACCTTAGTTTTAGCTGCGTAAAGTTCAGGTGAGAGAACAGAAACTGTACTCTTGTCCTTCTTGCCCTTGTGGAAGTATACTAGACCATCTGTAAGAGCATAGAGAGTGTCGTCTTTACCCTGAGCAACATTATCGCCTGCGAAGTGTTTGTTACCACGCTGACGGATGATGATGTTACCTGCGATAACTTTCTGACCACCCCAAATTTTTACGCCTAATCTCTGTGAAGCTGAGTCACGTCCGTTCTTAGAACTACCTACACCTTTCTTGTGTGCCATGTTTTGTCCTCCTGATTTTAAGCGTTAATTGATTTTACTGTTACCTCTGTGAACTGTGAACGGTGACCATTCTTCTTGCGGAAATCCTTACGGCGTTTCATCTTGAAAACGATAACCTTGTCACCCTTTACGAGTGGGTTCACAACTTCAACTACAACTTTTGCACCTTCAACTGTTGGTGCGCCGACTGTAACTGCTCCGTCTTTGTCTACGAGCAGAACCTTGTCAAATTCAACAGTCTCACCCTCTTCTACATCCTTAATGTGATGCACAAAGAGTTTCATGCCTTCTTCAGCTTTAAACTGCTGACCGTTAATCTCTACGATTGCGTACATTGTTTATTTATTAAACGGGTTTCTCCGCTAGGCGGATGACTTATGTCAACACTTGTCTGAGCCTAAAACGGACTAAATCGGGCGCAAAGTTACTTATTTTTATCCAAAGCAACTGTTTGTGAAATGATAAATATTCACGATTTAACTCCAGTTAACTTTTTATATAGCTATTTAATGTTTATACTATAACTTTCCCTTTGTTGAAGGAAGTTCGTAATGATAGATATCACGCTTTACAGCCATCTTTAACGAACGTGCCAATGCTTTAAAAATACCTTCTATTTTATGGTGCTCATTAGTGCCTTCAGCCTTGATATTAAGATTCATCTGCGCTGCATCACTTAAACTCTTGAAGAAATGCAGGAACATTTCTGTAGGCATTTCTCCTATTTTCTCACGATTAAATTCTGCGTCCCATACAAGCCAAGGGCGTCCACCAAAGTCGAGTGCCACTTGACAAAGGCAGTCATCCATAGGTAGACAATATCCATATCTTTCAATACCTCTCTTGTCGCCAAGTGCGCTAAGTATGCATCCGCCTAGTGTTATTGCTGTATCCTCGATGGTATGGTGCTCGTCAACGTTTAAATCTCCTTCTGCGTGAATTGTCAAATCCATCATTCCGTGTTTGCCTATCTGTTCAAGCATGTGGTCAAAGAATCCCAAACCTGTTGATATGTCGCATTTTCCTGTACCGTCAAGATTTAGCTTTACATAGATATCTGTTTCTTTTGTTGTACGTCGTGTCTCAGCAATTCTTTCTCCAGCAAACAGAATCTCGGCTATCTTATCCCAAGTAATACCGTCTTGTCCCAAGATAAGGGACTTGCATCCTATGTTTTCAGCTAGTTTAGCATCACTATCTCTGTCACCTATAACAAAGCTACCTTCAATGTCATAATCCTGATTGTTTAAGTATTTCTTTAACATTCCTGTACCAGGTTTCCTCATTGGTGAATTATCTTCTGAGAAATGGCGGTCAATCAGTTGATCATCGAATGTAATACCTTCGCCTTCCAAAGTTTGGATAATGAAATTATGTACAGGCCAAAAGGTATCTTCGGGGAATGATTTCGTTCCCAGTCCATCTTGGTTGCTGACCATTACAAAGCGAAAGTCTAAATTTCTGCGTATAAATTCAAGGTTCTTGAATACACCTTTAGTAAACTTCAGCTTTTCGAAAGAATCAATCTGTTCATCAGCCGGTTCCTCTATAAGAGTACCGTCACGGTCAATGAATAATATTTTCTGCTTTTTCATCTCTATTTAAGTTATTCGTATTTGTCTATTTTCATTTTTATATCCGCTTTTTCCTTTTCCTGTTGTGTTATTGCACCATAGATATAATAACTGAAAATGTAGAAGTAAACAAATATGTAAGTGTACAAGAATGTTGTCAGTAGTGATACAGATACCATAAGAAATATAAAATATGATGGAGTTCCGTCAGAATCGCCATTCATAATACCCATTTGGTTGGTAAGATATGCGTGAAAAATTATCATAAGAGGTAACGCTATCACAAGCATGATTAGTATATAGCATAGTGTTGTTATAATCTGTCCGATTAGAATGAATCCCAAATGCTTTATACCTGTATGATAGTCTTTACTAAATATATTTATGACTTCAGTATTCTTTTCCATAATATATTTTGTTGTTGAAAATATAAATGGCAATGTAAATATGAATCCTATTGTTATAATTGCGAATTCAATAATCATAGATATAGACACAGCTTTATCTGGACTGCAGAGATGTTTTGATACCAAAATGGCAATAGCAGTTCCGCCACAAAAGAAAGCTATGGTAAATATTACAATTGCTACAAATAGTTTTAAAAGTGTAACACTCAGTGACCTTCTTAAATTGTTTTTAAAAGAATTTGTATTCAGCAACGTGTATGTTCTGCTCATCAGCCATGATTCCGCCAGAGTTTCACATATTACAATAAGTACGAAAGCTAGTAATATCCAATAACTGAGTTTCTGTCCGCATAGATTGGCAAACATCACGTTCTTGCAACCTAAGATATATAGTGTGAAGATTACAGCAAGTGCAATAGCTGGCATCCATGTTTTTTTAAATATCTTTAGGATATTTAGATTCATCAAATTGAATGCAGCCTTTACGCATCCGTAGATGCTGCGACTTTTAAATAAGTTATTTTCCATATTTATTAAATTTACATCATTCTACGTCTGAATTCAGCGCATGTCACGGCTGTAGCAATTGCTACGTTAAGTGATTCTGCCGTTTCTCTGCCTATTGGATAATTAGGGATGAGAAGTTTGCGATTAATCATCTTTCTGATTTCTGGTGATATACCGTTTCCTTCATTTCCCATAACGATTATACCATTTTTTGAAAGTTCCTCCTTATAAATATCGGTTCCTTCTAGCAACGTACCGTAAATAGGATAGTTGGGTGGGAGAGAGCCAATGAACTTGCTTAGGTCTGTATAATGAAGTTTCACCCGTGCAATACTTCCCATTGTTGCCTGTACAACTTTTGGATTATATATGTCGGCAGTGTCATTGCTGCAATAAATATCTGTAATGCCAAACCAGTCGGCAATGCGAATAATTGTTCCTAGGTTTCCAGGATCCTGCACTCCATCAAGAGCAAGATACAAGGTCTCGTCATTGTCATTTATTATTGGTGTGTCGTATTCAAAGAATTGAAATATAGCAAGTACCATTTGAGGATGCTGCAAGAAACTAACTCGTGAAAGTTCGTCTTCTGTAACTTCTATTATTTCGTCAGAATTAATATTATTGTTTGTCTTAATCCATTCACTTGTAGCCACAATAATTTTAGCTTGGTATTTTGTCAGTAGGTCACCTACAACTTTGTGACCCTCAGCTACAAATACACCTTCGCTGTTTCTTATCTTCTTGTGCTGAAGAGATTTGATATATTTTATTTTAGCTTTGCTAATCATACTTGCAAAAGTAATAATTAATATTGAGAAATTAAAAAACTTCGTATTTTATTTTGTTGTTAGTTATGTTTTTATTCTCAGAGTAATATTTAGTATTTCTCTGCATTAAAATTCTGACTATAAATAGTATAAATAATGTAATGATTTCTTGATGTATAGTTTGAATAAAAATAGATTTTTTCAAGAAATTAGATTGATGGAATGATGTCTTGAAGATCAAAGTCAAAGTATTGGATAATATTTGGTAACGCCAAAACAACGCTAACAGCAAAAAGTTTTTTTGATGAAATAATCGAACTTCATCACTTTTCCCCTGTTTATCGGCATTTCGGAGTGATGATTCGGTGACGATCTTGGGATAAAGGTGACGATATAATTGAAATCACACCAATATTTTGCGCTTTTTCGTAAATTATGCTAGCAGGCTTTCCTTAATGTAAACATCCTCGTTCGAAAATATAAAGCAAACGTATTGGGGTAATAGGGACTACAGTAAGTATATCCTTAAGAAGTAACGCATCTTGTTGATTTCCTTTCAATTGTCATAATACAACATGTGATTAACTACAGAATTCCTCTCTAAGCGTTTTTTAATAAATAGCTACGCAGCTACGTTCATGCTTGAAAGTCCCTTGTTTACAGGCATTGTTGAAAATAAAAACAAAAATATTAGCTACGGTAAGCTACGTTCTAGCTACGTAATTAATAGCCGTTATAACGATAAAACGTAAAATAGAGCGTAATTTGAGCTGATTTTGTATCATCACAATGTAAGGTTGTCTTTAAGCACAATTTCCCCCATATAGAAATGGAAACTTTTGATCGTATGACTTAAAATATTATTAAGCAAATTGAAACGCATAGTGATTAGGCCCTAATCACTTCCTACTTCTTCGTAAACTGCATAGTGATTAGGGCCTAATCACTGTGTCTTATTTCGCAAATTTTCTCTAGTCGGAATACGTTTGTTGAGAATATCACCCCCTGAATTGACGAAGAACCCATCATAAATACGTATTATGTAAATAGCATAATTGCGAAAAAAACGCAAAAAACAGGTGTACTTTAGGGTATAATGTCACTTTTACACCGATAATGTCACTTAATGTCACTGGCTCAGCCCTTATAAACAAAGGGTTTGTGACATTGTGACATTAGTGACATTAAAAAAACTTTTTCTAGTTGCTGTCTTTACATCTTGATTTAAAACCCTAATAAGACGCTTGGCTTTTTGTTGACTATATGTAGAAAATTAATAAGAAGTACGGTTTTTATGAGAGAGTTTAGACGTTAAATTCTTAAGAATTAGCTATAAAAATCATTTTTTATTTTGTAATGTGTTTTGCTTGCACTATCTTTGCATAAGATAAGGTTGCACATGGCAAAACATTTGATTTATTTGCCTTTGTTTGCATGTAAATAATGATAAATGAATAAAATTAAGTTATACATATATATATCGGCAATAGTTCTTTTAATGTCGTGTAATGCTTCTAAGTTTATACCTGAGCAAAAGTATCTGCTTGAAAGTGTAAAAGTGGAATCCGACAATAGGGAACTTGATCCAACAATGCTTCAGGCGTATATTCGCCAGAAAGCAAATTCTAAATGGTTTTCTATATTCAAAATACCTCTTGGAACTTACTCTTTAGCAGGAAAAGATTCGGCAAAATGGATAAATAGGACATTAAAGAATATTGGTGAAAAACCAGTAATATATGATACACTCATGGCAGATCGTTCACTTGATGATTTGACTACAGCTATGCGCAACATGGGATATATGCACGCCACAGCACAGATTAAGACAAAGGTAAGGGGACATAAAATAAAAGCTATTTATATGTTGCATCCCGGAGAGCCATATTATATCAGTTCGATAAAATATGATATCAAGGATAGCGTAATAGCGAAATTGCTTGCCAATAAAAATATGCCAAGTCCCTTTAAGCAAAGACTTATCAGCGGAAGTAGGTTTACAGTAGATGAGTTGAATGCCGAACGCAAGAATATTACAAGTTTTCTTCTTGATAACGGATATTATAAATTTCATAAGGATTTTATAATATTCAGTGCCGATTCTGCAAGAAGCAGTAAGGACATAAACTTAGTATTACATCTCTTACCATATCGTGTTAGTAGTTCTTCTGCTGACACGCTTCATCCATGTTATACGATAAATAAAATTAATTATCTTAGCGGTGATACGGTAAGAATTCATCTTAGAAACAGTGTACTTCGTTATACAACGGCATTGGAAGAAGGAAAACCTTATAACAATAGCGCCTTGCAACATACATATAATAAGTTTGCAAGGTTGCAGGCTGTAAGATTTACGAATATAAGTTTTCGTGAACATCCTGATACAACACTCTTGGACTGTGATATACAGTTGAGTACGAATAAGCCAAATACGTTGTCGTTTCAACCAGAAGGCACTAATACCGCTGGTGATTTAGGTGCTGCTGCAAGTTTGACGTGGGAGAATCGAAATCTTTTTAGAGGTTCTGAATTATTCAGTATTCAGTTGCGAGGTGCTTTTGAAGCTATAAAAGGTTTGGATGGCTATCAAAATCAGAATTATGAGGAATATAATATAGAGAGCAAACTCCAGTTCCCTAGATTTCTAGCTCCATTTCTGTCAAATGCATTTAAGAAGCGCAGCAATGCAACATCAGAATTGTCGTTGAATTACAATCTGCAAAACCGTCCAGAATTCCACAGACGAATATTCTCCGCTGCTTGGCGATACAAATGGAACGAACCTCGTCACCATCTTTCATATCGTGTAGATCTTCTGGACCTTAACTATGTGTATATGCCATGGATAAGTTCTACCTTCAAACATGATTATCTTGATAGTGTGAGCAATAGAAATGCCATACTGAGATACAACTATGAAGATTTGTTTATAATGAAGATGGGTGCTGGAATCACTTACAATGATGGTATAAATGTGATAAGGGCAAATGTTGAGACAGCTGGAAACATCCTTAACGGACTGTCAAGGGCCTTTGACTTTAAGAAAAACAGCAATGGACAGTACACATTGTTTAATATAGCTTATGCACAATATACTAAATTCGACTTCGACGTTACTCACTTGTTGAGATTTGACAACAACAACTCTTTGGCAATGCACCTTGGATTTGGTATTGCATGGCCTTATGGAAACAGTACTATATTGCCATTTGAAAAGCGATATTTCTCAGGTGGCGCAAATAGTGTGAGAGGATGGAGCATTAGAGAGTTGGGACCTGGAACGTTTAAAGGGACTGACGGAAGAATTGACTTCATAAATCAGACTGGTGATATGAAGCTTGACATGAACTTAGAATACAGAACTTCTTTATTTTGGAAGTTTGACGGAGCAGCTTTCATTGATGCAGGCAATATATGGACTCTTCGTAATTACGAGGAACAACCTGGAGGACAATTCAAGATAAACGAGTTCTATAAGCAAATAGCCATGTCTTATGGAGTGGGGTTGCGATTAAATTTCAGCTATTTTATACTAAGGTTTGACATGGCTATGAAAGCTATAAACCCTGCTTATGAAACCGAAAAAGAACATTATGCTATATTCCATCCGAATTTAAGCAGGGATTTTGATTTCCATTTTGCAGTGGGATTGCCATTCTAAATGAGATTATAAATCTCACTTGGAATCTTGCGTTTAAGTACTTCCAATTTAAAGTCTACTCCAGCTACAATTCCATGAGCTCTAAGAGTGGTTTCAATCGTCTTTTGTGCTAATACAGGATGATTGTTTTCTTCGCTTAAATGGCATAGCCAAACATGTTTCAGTTCTGGAGTTGCATATTCTGCTAATGCATTACCGCATTCAGAATTGCTCAAGTGACCGTTTGGTCCAGAAATTCTTATCTTAAGATGTTCTGGGTATGGTCCGTTAATCAGCATTTCCTCATCATGGTTTGCTTCTATAACAAGATAATTTGCTTCACTGATATATTTATGCATATCATCAGTTATATGTCCGATATCAGTCATCAAAACGAATGTTATTCCGTTGTTTTCAATCTTATATCCTACGTTATCAGTGCTATCATGAGGAACTTCAAAAGGTGTTACTTTGAAATCTCCAAGTTGGAAAGTCTGATCTTTTTCAATGACTTTTACACAGCCATTGTTTATTTTTTTTCTAACGCAGTAATTATTCTCAATTCCATTATGTACGGCGTGAGTGGTATACACGCTGACGCTATAATCATTACTTATACTGCCAACTGATTTGATATGGTCAGCATGGTCATGAGTTATAAGCAAATGATGTACATTTGTTATTTGTAATCCATAATTCTTAAAATGCTTTTTCAGGGTTCTCACCCCTATTCCAGCATCAATAAGTAATCCGTCAGTTTCTGTATATAAATAGTAGCAATTGCCACTACTTCCACTGCCGAACGAGATAAACTTCAGCATTTTGATAATTCTTTTCTACAAAATTATTAAGAAAAGATGAAAATACCAAAGAATTTGGCTACCTTTGTCCTAAATTAATGAATTTAGTATGATTTTTAGGCTCTCAAAGGCAATAAAGAATATATTTTCTGTAATAATGTTCATTATTGCAATGTTAAATTTTGTATCTTGCAATCATTTAGGAAGTGAAGATGGTCTCACCGAGAATGCAGATTCTTTTTCTTGTCATTACTTTAATTGGCAATATCAAAAAGCTCTTCGTTATGTTACTCCTGGATCAGAGAAATGGTTGAGGTTTGAAGCTAGTCAGGTTCATCAATTTGATGTTGATATACTGAAATCAATGGATGAAGGTGCGAAATGTGAAATAGGAGATGTTACACATCTGAATGATGATTCATTGGCAACTGTTAGAGTTGATGTAACAAACTATCTCGAAAAGGACACTATTGGAACAAAGTCGCATATTGTGGAAAAAGCCACATTTGTATTAAATATGGTTTATAAGAAGGATAAATGGCTCGTGAATTTAAATTCTATTCCTAGGAAATTGAAATAAAATACCCCAGTTTATATATAGTGAAGGTAGACAAATTAGGATTTGCGCCGGTTAGTTTTCTTTCTAAATATTTTTGGCGTAATTTCCAATATAGTTTGATAATCCATTTTTGATGAAAGCGTGATATTCTGTCGCTTAGTGTCAATAGACGTGAATATCCTTGTAATTCATTTGAAAACATTTTTAAAGTCTGCAATCCTTCTCTTGTCTTCTCAAGATAATCACTGTTTGATTCGTAATTGTTCAATACCAACTGGTTATCAATATGCAAAATGTCTATATTGTTTTCTTTCAGTCTTTTTCCAAGTAACACATCTTCATATCCATAATTTCGTATTCTCTCGTCGAAAGGGATATTCAGCATTACTTTGCGTGAAATTAATAGATTGGCAGTATGTAGGTCTAAATATGAGTGACAGTTGCGCTTTATAGCCATATGTGCTTTCTCTGCGTTCTTCTCATATATGTATCTTAGATTTGAACTATTACCTGAAGCTAAACTATAACCACCATATATTACTTCGAACTTATCGTCTTGCTCTAGATAGTTGAGCATATATTCATCATTGTCTATGCTCATGTCGCTGTCAATAAACAGCAACCATTTGTATTGAGCCTCTTTAGCAAGGAAATTTCTTAAAACAGCTCGTCCTACATTTTCTTTTCTTATAATGTATTTTATGTTGTCAAGTTCTAGCATTTCCTTGTTTAAAAGGCGTGAATGTTCATCGCTGCTTCCGTCATCGGCAACGATAATCTCATAGTGTAATCCTTCAATGTTTTCACATTGAGTACAAAGTGCTTTAACCAGTTCTACGCATATTTGGTTATAGCATGGGATGAGTATGCTTAGTTCCCTTTTGATAATATGGAATTTTAAAGTTTATCTTTTAGAAATTTTCCAGTTATACTTTCTTTGCAGGCAGCAATATCTTCAGGCGTACCTTCGCAAACAAGATTTCCGCCTTTGTTTCCTCCGTCAGGACCCAAATCTATTACGTAGTCTGCACATTTTATTACGTCTAGATTATGTTCAATCACCAGTACAGTATGCCCTCTTTCAATTAGTGCGTTGAATGCACTTAGTAGACGTTGGATATCATGGAAATGAAGTCCTGTTGTTGGCTCATCAAATATAAACATTGTCTGTTCCTGTTTTTCTTGTCCAATGAAGTAAGCCAGTTTTACTCTTTGATTTTCTCCACCAGAAAGACTGCTAGAATTTTGCCCTAGTTTAATGTATCCAAGTCCAACTTCAGCAAGAGGCTTCAATCTGTTTACAATAACCTTTTGATTGTATTCTCCGAAGAATTCAATTGCTTCAAGCACCGTCATGTTAAGCACGTCATAGATGCTCTTTTCGTGGAACCTTACTTCTAGTATGTCATGCTTGAATCTTTTTCCGTGGCATGCTTCACATTCTAGTTCCAAGTCAGCCATGAACTGCATCTCTACGTTAATAACTCCAGCTCCTTTACATTCTTCGCATCTACCACCTTCTGTATTGAAAGAAAAATACTGTGCAGTGTATCCTTGCTGTTTTGCAAGTGGCTGATCTGCAAAAAGTTGTCTAATTGCATCGTATGCTTTGACGTATGTAGCAGGATTTGAACGTGTGCTTTTGCCTATTGGGTTTTGATCAACAAATTCAACATGTTTAATATCTTTCCAATCACCATCTAGAGATGTATACTCTCCAGGAGCATCGGCAACCTCGTCAAGATGACGTTTTAGTGCAGGATACAATATGCCCTTTATAAGACTTGATTTACCAGAACCAGATACTCCGGTTACACATGTGAATATGTTCAGTGGAATCTTTACGTCGATACCTCTTAAGTTATTCATTCGTGCTCCATTGAGTGTTATATATTTATTCCAACTGCGTCTTGACTTAGATGTAGCGATTGAATATTCTCCTGTGAGATATTTAACGGTATATGAACGAGGATATTTTTCAACCAACGACTTATCCTTTTTATTCAGTTCTTTTGTATCACCTTCAAATACTATTTCTCCACCGTTAGAACCAGCTTCAGGGCCTACATCAATGAGGTAGTCTGATGCTCTCATGATCTCTTCATCGTGCTCAACAACCATTACTGTGTTGCCCAGACTTTGGAGATCTTTTAATACTTTTATGAGTCTGTCTGTATCTCGGCTGTGAAGTCCGATACTTGGTTCATCTAAGATATATAATGAACCGACAAGTGATGAACCTAGTGATGTTGTCAGATTTATACGTTGGCTCTCTCCACCGCTTAGGGTGTTTGACTGTCTGTTGAGTGTGAGATATCCTAATCCCACTTCAACCAAGAATCCAAGTCTGTTATTTATTTCAGTTATAAGTCGTTTGGCTATTCCTGCATCATGTTCGTCAAGTTTCAGCTTATCAAACCATTCTTTCAAATTTGTAATAGGCATTTCCACTATTTCAGTGATGCTCATGCCGTTAATCTTTACCCATGTAGCCTCTTTCTTAAGTTTGGTTCCGTGACAGTTTGGACATATAGTTTTACCTCTATATCTGCTCATCATAACACGGTATTGTATCTTGTATTGGTTTTCCTTCACCATTTGGAAGAAACTGTCAATGCAAATCCTCTCTTTTGCGTTCAGTTTATTTTCGCATGGTAGACCATGCCATAACATATCTTTTTGCTTTTGGGTCAGTTTATAGTAAGGTTCAAAAATAGGGAAATTATCTTCTGCGGCACGACGACAGAATTCAGTCTTCCAAACTCCCATTTTATCTCCATGCCAACATTGTACGCATCCATCATAAACACTAAGTGCAGAATTTGTTATAACTAATTTTTCGTCTATGCCGATTACATTTCCAAATCCTTCACAAGTAGGACATGCGCCTAAAGGTGAATTGAATGAAAACATATTATCGTTAGGCTCTTCAAACTTAATGCCGTCTGCTTCAAATCTAGTAGAGAATTCATACGTAATGTTTCCTGGAAGGAATACTAGTTTGAGTATTCCGTCACCTTCATAGAATGCTGTTTCTGCAGAGTCGGTCAGTCTTGATATGGCATCTTTTGTGTCATCAAGGCTCATTCTTGTTATTACAAGATACAAATCAGATATATCTTTTGGTTTATCGCCAGCTAGAATGTCCTCAATTCTTACAACATCACCATTTACGTACATTCTGGAATAGCCTTCCTTAATATACATTTCAAGTTGTTTTTCCACGCTGCGTCCCTCAACAACATGCAAAGGCGCAAGTATCATGAATTTTGTTCCCTTTGCAAAGGTCAGGCTACATTTCACTACATCTTCAGGAGTGTGACGTTTCACTTCGTCACCACTTACTGGAGAATAGGTGTGTCCTATGCGTGCAAATAGCAGTCGCATATATTCATATATCTCAGTAGTGGTTCCTACCGTAGAACGTGGATTGCGTGAAATAACCTTTTGTTCTATTGCAATTGCAGGAGGAATGCCTTTGATGAAGTCGCATTCAGGTTTACTCATACGTCCCAGAAACTGTCGGGCGTATGATGAAAGGCTTTCTACGTATCTTCGCTGACCTTCGGCATATAACGTGTCGAAAGCCAGCGAAGACTTTCCCGAACCGGAAACTCCGGTTATGGTGATAAATTTATTGCGAGGGATATTAAGTGACACGTTTTTTAAATTGTTTACGCGTGCGCCTTTTATCTCAATATATTCGTCCATAATAACTTTACTATTCTTGTCTTAATCGGCAAAGTTACTTAATTTTCATGACAATATACCCAATCTTTTATTTTTTTTATAAATTACTGGTTTAGTAAGAATTCCTTGAATTCGGCAAAGCTGTTATTCATTCCAATACTTTGCTTTTTACCTTTCATGAATTCTGCCAGACGTGAAGGTATTTTAATGTCTATATGAAGTATGTCGTCAACCTTTTCCTTGAACTTAGCAGGATGTGCCGTTTCCAGAAATACTCCTGTTTCTCCGTTCTTTAGTCCTTCCTTTAAGGCCCGATAGCCACATGCTCCATGAGGATCAAGAACGTAACCTGTTTCTTTATGACAAGTCTGCATCGTAGCCTTTATCATGTCGTCTGTGTATGTTGCTCCGCTAATAAGACTGGTTATCTTTTCATGACAGCCCCCAAACAGGTCGTATATGCGTGCGAAATTTGAAGGATCACCTACATCCATAGCGTTTGCCAATGTCTGTTTGCTAGGTTTTGGTTCATATTTTCCGCTTTGAAGGTATTTATAAAATATGTCATTGGCATTGTTGGCAGCAATGAATCTCTTTATAGGCAATCCCATTTCATGAGCGAATATTCCGGCACAGATGTTTCCGAAGTTTCCACTTGGTACGCATACTACCATGTTGTCAGCCTTGTTTTGTTTCTTCAGTTGTGCGTAAGCATAGAAATAGTAGAAAGCCTGAGGAAGGAAACGCGCCACGTTTATACTGTTGGCAGATGTGAGTTTCTTGTTTTCATTCAACTCTTCATCCATAAATGCTTGTTTTACAAGAGTTTGGCAGTCATCAAATACACCGTTTATCTCGATAGCTGTTATGTTCTTTCCAAGAGTGGTAAACTGGCTCTCTTGAATTTTGCTCACTTTACCTTTCGGATAAAGTACGTCTACATGTATGCCTTCTACACCAAGAAATCCGTTTGCTACAGCTGAACCTGTATCACCAGAAGTGGCAACAAGAACAGTAATGGATTTTTGCCCTTCTTTCTTTATGAAATATTGTAGAAGTCTAGCCATGAATCGGGCACCAACATCCTTAAAAGCAAGAGTTGGACCATGAAATAGCTCAAGAGAATATATGTTGTCCTCAACCTTTATTGCAGGAACGTCAAAAGACAGAGTGTCATATACTATGTCTTTTAATGCACTAGTCTCTACATCATCGCCAAAGAATGCCTTTGCTACTTCGAAGGCTATTTCTTGAAACGACATGTTTTCTATGTTATCAAAAAATGCTGTTGGTAACTTATGGATATTTTCGGGCATATAGAGACCTTTATCTGGAGCCAAGCCCTTTACGACAGCTTCTTCAAGAGTTGCAGTTGGTGCTTCTTTGTTTGTGCTATAGTATTTCATAACTTATTTTATTTTCATAAATGTTTCCATAAATTCATTCAATTTCAGCAGACCGTAACTTCCGGTCACACAACTCACTTCGTCGTATGTGCTTACATCATCAGGTTCTATTCCTTTATACCAAATAATAAACGGTACAGGCTCTTTGACATGCGTGCGAATTTCAACAGGGGTAGGGTGGTCGGGTAGGACTGCTATGCAAACAGGCTCGTTCCAATCTTTCACCTCTTCATATACAGGTTTTACGATTCTAGAGTCTAGATTTTCAATAGTCTTGAGTTTTAAATCCAAATCTCCATCGTGACCGGCTTCATCACTAGCCTCAACATGTAGAAAAACAAAGTCTTGTTTCTTTAGAGCATCAATGGCAGCCTGTGCCTTTCCTTCGTAATTTGTGTCAGCCAATCCTGTAGCTCCCTTTACCTTTATTACATCTAGTCCTGCATAATGTCCTATACCACGTATAAGATCAACAGCCGAAATTACGCTTCCGCTTTTTATATCTGGAAATAGTTGCATAAGTGTTTTCATCGATGGTCTGTAACCACCACTCCAAGGCCATATACTGTTTGCCTTTTCCAGTCTCTCTTTATTGAAAGGATGTTCAGAAAGCAATTTATGACTCTTCAATATCAGCTCATTTATCAAATCTGCTGTTTCTTGTGGACTCATTCTTGACGAATCTGTCTCTATATAATTTTCTTCTGGTTTTACAAGAATTTTCTTCCATTCCTCGTTTGGATGATCATGTGGTGGGGCACAAGTGATATGCTTGTTTCCTCCTTTTATGATTAAAAGATGGCGATATTGTATACCTGTGATGAATTTAATCTTGTCGTTGCCAAGTTTGTCATCAAGATATTTTATCAGCATGTCTCCTTCTTCAGTAGTAAGATGTCCACCATGGTGATTCTTTATCAATCCGTTTTCCAACTCAATAATGTTGCATCTGATAGCCATGTCTTCTGGCTGCATGATATATCCTATTGATGCAGCTTCAAGTGGCCCGCGACCTTCATATACCTTGTTTAAATCGTATCCAAGAATGGCAGTGTTAGCTACTTCAGAACCTGGAAGAAAACCATCAGGAATGGTGTTCAGTCTACCGGTACATCCATTTTTTGCCAACATGTTCATGTATGGTGTTTCTGCATATTGCAGCAGAGTTTTGTTTCCTAATTTTTCAACTGCATGGTCTGCCATACCGTCGCCAAGTATGATAATATGTTTCATAATCCTAGATATTAGCAATTGACATTATATTTGCGAATACACCGGCAGCCGTCACGCTAGCTCCAGCACCGTAACCCTGAATTAACATAGGATATTCTTTGTATCTTTCTGTTGTAAGAAGTACTATATTATTGCTTCCTTCAAGATTATAGAATGGGTGATTTCGCTCAATAGCTTTTAGTTCCACGCTTGTCTTACCGCCGTTCATAACAGCAACGAATCGCCATTTCTTGTCTTCACTTTCAAGTTTCTTTCGACGTGTCTCGAAATCATTGTCAAGTTTAGGAAGATTCTTCCAGAAATCATCAATGCTTCCCTCAAAATATTCTTGTGGAACAAATAGATGTTTTTCTACATCCTCTTGTTCTACTCTGTAACCTGCTTCACGTGCTAGAATTACAAGTTTCCTTACGACATCCTTTCCGCTTAAATCAATACGTGGATCTGGTTCACTGTATCCTTTTTCTTTTGCTCTGCGTACTGTTTCTGAGAAAGGAACATCACTGCTTATCTCGTTAAAGATGAAGTTTAATGTACCGCTTAATACAGCCTCTATTTTTAATATCTTATCGCCAGAGTTTCTAAGGTCATTGATAGTTCCGATAATAGGAAGACCTGCACCTACGTTTGTTTCGAATCTGAATTTAACGCCACGTTTCAAAGCTGTCTTTTTCAGTTCCACATATTTGTCATATTCACCACTGGCAGCAATCTTGTTTGCTGCGATGACACTGATGTTATTTTCAAGAAAACTTTGGTATAGGGCAGCGATATCCTTACTTGCAGTGCAGTCCACAAATACGCTATTGAATATGTTCATTCCCAACACAGCTTCTTTCAGCTTTTCAGGACTACTTATTTCTGATGTCTTCAATACATCCTTATAATTTGAAAGATCTATTCCGTCGCGATTTAATATTGCGTTCTTGGAACTTGCGATACCAACGACATTAAGTTTCAGTTGACTTCTTTCCTTCAACTCATCATACTGATTGCGAATCTGTTCAATAAGTTTGCCACCTACAGTTCCGATTCCACATACAAATAAGTTTAGAACCTTGTATTCAGAAAGGAAGAATGAGTCGTGAAGAACATTCAATGACTTTCTTAATGATTCACTTTTTACGACGAATGATATATTTGTTTCGCTGGCACCCTGTGCACATGCTATAACACTGATACCGCTTCTTCCTAAAGTTCCAAACAGTTTACCTGCAATACCAGCGGCATGTTTCATGTTCTCGCCTACAATGGCTACAGTAGCAAGCCCGCATTCTGCATGCATAGGGAACATAGCTCCGTCTTCGATCTCGGTTGCAAATTCATCATTCAGCACTTTTACAGCCTCTTCTACATCTTCCTCCCTTACACCGATACTGGTTGAGTTTTCTGAAGATGCCTGCGAAACCATGAATACGCTTATTCCTTCATTGGCAAGAGCTGTAAAGATTCTGCGGTTTACACCAATGACACCAACCATAGAAAGACCTGTCACGGTGATAAGTGCTGTTCCGTTGATAGAACTTATACCCTTGATAGGTTTCTTGTCATCATTAATCTTATTCTTTATTATTGTTCCTTGATTTTCAGGATTGAATGTATTCTTAACTCTGATAGGAATATTCTTTATACATACTGGGTATATTGTTGGAGGATATATTACCTTAGCACCAAAGTTACACAACTCCATAGCTTCAATATAACTTAGTTCGTTAATTGTGTATGCAGTCTTGATAACTCTTGGATCGGCAGTCATGAAACCATCTACATCCGTCCATATCTCCAATACTTCGGCATTCAGTGCAGCTGCAATGATGGCTGCTGTATAGTCACTACCTCCACGTCCGAGATTAGTTATCTCGTCTGTGTCACGGTCACGGCTTATAAATCCTGGAACCAATGAAATATGTGGAAGGTCTTTAAATGTATTTTTTACTAACTTATTTGTTAATTCACTGTCAAGTGCATTTTTACCATTAATACGTTCGGTCTTAATAAATTCGCGACTGTCAAACCATTTTGCACCTTTTACCAGAGCAGCAACAATATTACTTGACAGACGTTCGCCGTAACTAACGATTGCATTCTGTGTCTTTTCACTTAAATCATGTATCAGATAGACACCAAAATAAATGCTTCTCAATTGTTCAAATAGAGAATCTACGGTGTTGAATAAGTCTTCTCGGTTTTTGGTGTCTGTGATAATTGTGTCTATCATTTTATGATGACGATCAACCATCTGGTCGAATTCGTATTTCCAATTATCATCGTGTTGTAATGCCAATGTTGATGTGGAAATCAATTTGTCCGTTATGCCACCAAGTGCACTTACAACAACTACTATCGGCTGTTTTTTAGCCTCTATCTCTACAATACTCTTTAAGCTAAGAATGCTTTCTACGGAACCAACAGATGTTCCACCAAACTTTAATACTTTCATTTACTAATGGTTTTAATTTGTGCGACCACTTGACAATAGTGGCTTGTAGCTATAGAAATCAGACTTTAATTGTGGTTATAATCATATCCGAGTTTTAAAACCAGCAGTACAAAAGTGGCAAATAACTCGAAAAACTAACCAAAACCTTTCAATTTGAATGATTTCTGGGGCAAAAATACTAAGAATTATTATTATGACCAACTAAATCATTGATAATTTCGATATTAGATTCATTTTTTGTAACTTTGTACCCATGATAAATGAATATCAGATTCGTGTTTTGCCACAGGTGGCTTACACTGAAGAGAATATAAAACGGTTTATTGCCGAAGATAAAGGATTGGACATTCGCACCATAAATCAGGTGAGAGTGATTAATAGAAGTATTGACGCCCGACACAGACAGGTATATGTTAACCTAAAGATTCGTACATATATTAATGAGCTCCCACAAGACGAGCAGTATGTTACTACGGTATATCCTAATGTTGAGAATTGCCCGCAAGTTATTGTTGTGGGAGAGGGACCTGGTGGACTTTTCGCTTCTCTTAGATTAATTGAACTTGGTATTCGTCCAATTGTGCTTGAACGCGGAAAGGATGTTCGTGAACGAAAGAAGGATTTAGCCTTGATTACCAAGACACAGAAAGTTGACGACGAAAGCAATTATAGTTTTGGTGAAGGTGGTGCTGGAGCTTATAGTGATGGCAAACTTTATACCCGTAGTAAGAAGCGTGGATCAGTAGATAAGATTCTTAACGTATTTTGTCAGCATGGTGCTTCTGAAGCTATCCTTGCAGATGCTCATCCGCATATCGGAACTGATAAGCTTCCTGGAGTAATCGAGAAAATGCGTAACACGATTATAGCTTCTGGTGGTGAGGTTCATTTTCTTACTAAGATGACAAGTCTTATCCTCGAAGGTGATAAGGTTGTTGGCGTTGAGGCTGTTTCTTTGACAGATGATAGTCAGTTGGAATTTCATGGTCCTGTGATCCTTGCTACAGGACATAGTGCTCGTGACGTTTATCGTTATCTTAATGATTCTAAGATTGAGATTGAAGCAAAGGGTATTGCTGTTGGAGTTCGTCTTGAACATCCTAGTGAACTGATTGATCAGATACAGTATCATAATAAAAACGGTAGGGGCAAATATCTCCCTGCTGCTGAATATTCTTTCGTAACTCAAGTTGATGGACGTGGCGTATACAGTTTCTGTATGTGTCCTGGTGGCTTTGTTATTCCTGCTGCTACAGATAAAGAACAGATCGTTGTAAATGGAATGAGCCCAAGTAATCGCGGTACTGCATGGAGTAACAGCGGTATGGTTGTTGAGGTTCATCCAGATGATTGCGCAAAGATGACTGGCGATGAGAGTGAAGATGCTTTAAGTGTTATGAGATTTCAAGAACAGTTTGAAAAGAACTGTTGGCAACAAGGAAATATGAAGCAGACAGCACCAGCACAGCGTATGTCTGACTTTGTTAATAAGCATCTCAGTTATGATTTACCAAAGAGTTCTTATGCTCCTGGACTTATTAGTAGTCCGCTACATTTCTGGATGCCAGAATTTGTTAGCACCCGTTTGCAGGAAGGCTTTAAGACTTTCGGAAAGAATGCTCATGGATTCCTTACAAATGAAGCTGTAATGATTGCAGCAGAAACAAGGACTTCAAGTCCTGTTCGCATACTACGTGATAGAGAAACTTTCCAACATGTTCGTATTGCAGGACTTTTCCCATGTGGTGAAGGTGCAGGCTATGCTGGTGGTATTGTTTCTGCAGGTGTTGATGGTGAGCGATGTGCTGAAATGGCTGCAGAATATGCAAAGAAGTAATTGAATTTTAATATATAAATAAAAAAGGAGAATTTCTATTGAAATTCTCCTTTTTATATTTTAGTGTGTTGCTTGCCACCATGCAGTGTTTTTCTTTGAATTTACTACTGTGGAATTCAAAGTAGGATCACTTATTGTTAATCCACTGAATGTATCTATCTTAAATGTATTGTATGGATTCTTTGGGTCAGTTTCACTGCGGTATGCATTAGTGTACCACGTATATATATATGGTGTATAAACCTTATAAGGTACAAGATTGTCAAGAGCTGTCTTGAAATTCGTACTCAGTGGTGCTGTAACTCCTAATTTATCAACGTATGAACCTAAATCGAAAAACACGTTATTGTCATATCCATCAAGATATTGTACTGAACTCAATTTTGTCTGGTCAAAAGTATATGTTGCGTTAATGTCCTTCATAACGCTGGCCATCTGTTTTATCGCATCACCGCATTTTATAGCTGATAAAGCTCCATACGGATAACTGTTGTTAGTATAATAATTGTAGAATGTGTTGCAAATGTTGTTATAGTCTGGTGTGCCCAGCATATACTTAAACAATGTGTCATAAGGGAAACCGTCTCCCATTACCTCACTTGTTGAGGCTACGAGATAATTTGTTACGTCTCTCAGTTCGTACGCTGTTTCCACGTTAGACATATAGCAGTCGTCAAAACTGACAAACTCAACCTTCTTCATTGCAGAGTTTGCTATTGCATAACTCAAATCACTCAAGTCATACTGCAATTCCTGTCCTTGACCGCCGAAAGCTCTACTTGCTCTTGGCATTGTTCCGTCACTTCCTCGTGGAGTCCATCCACTTCCGTGACAGCCAACAAGAATAGAATACGAACCAGTGTTACTGTATGAACTTACTTGATTAAGTAAACTTGTTAAGTTTTCCTTTGTTATCGCATTATTACTAGCGTTTGCAAGTAATGTGTCAAGCTCACATTTCTTCAATGTGATGTTATATTTCATCCTGAACATTACTGCTTTGCTAGCACTGTTGGCTTTATACACAATTACATCAGTACCTTTCAGTCCGCCATTCGTATTAATAGCATTCCGCATAGAAGCGATGTTCGTGTCAAAGTATTCAGTAAGAGAGCCATAGCTACTTGTCGTAGAACCTGTCCATGGCATATAAACAAATAGAGTCCTTGTAGTACTCTCATATTGATACGTCACAGTAGGTGAGTCTTTTTCACAGCCAACAAATGTGATGGCTATGAGTGTGACAAACAGTAATGTCAGGATTTTCTTCATATTATTTTTTTTGCAATTCTTCAATCGTCTGCTTTAAAGCAGCAATCTTTTCTTCAGAGTCGCTTTCCTTCTTACGTTCAAGGGCTATTACAGCTTCTGGAGCATGAGCGACGAAGTTTTCGTTGCCTAGTTTCTTGCGAATGCCAATAAGGAAACCTTCTAGATGTTTTATTTGGGCTTGTGCCTTTTCTATTTCAGCCTCAATATCAATAAGGTTACCTACAGGGACAGCATATTCGTCTGTGCCAACCATGAATCCGCTTGCGTCTGCAGTCTTCTCAGCAACAGTGTTTATTGCGCTAAGGTTAGCCATTTTGATGATGACGTCGTTGTATTTGGCAAACTTATTTTCACCTACAGTCTGGAGTTCAAGGACTTCTTTTGGTGCAATATTCTTCTGGTTGCGCACAGTACGTATACCAGAGACTATCTGCTTCACAGTTTCTATGTCAGCTGCAAGTTTGCTTTCTTCATTTGTTATAGTTGGAATATCAAGTGTTGCACACATAATACTCTCACCGTCTTTGCGCTCAGCAATCTGCTGCCACAACTCTTCTGTGATAAATGGCATGAATGGATGAAGCATCTTCAGCAATGAATCAAAGAATGTTATTGTAGCGTCAAATGTCTTCTTGTCTATTGGCTGTGCCTTACCGTCTACATAAGCAGGCTTAATCATTTCAAGATACCAGCTTGAGAACTCATCCCAGAACAGTCTGTAAACAGTCATCAAAGCTTCACTGATACGGTATTGCTTAAACTGCTCCTGCATATCGGCGTTTACTTCCTTCAGTTTGGCTTCAAACCATTTAACGGCAATCTTGCTTGCTTCTGGTTGTTCTATGTCTGCAGTTTCCCAACCCTTGATAAGTCTGAAAGCATTCCATATCTTGTTGTTGAAGTTACGGCCTTGTTCACATAGGCTCTCATCAAACAGAATGTCGTTACCAGCAGGTGCACTAAGCATCATACCCATACGAACACCATCTGCACCGTATTTCTCGATAAGTTTAATTGGGTCTGGAGAGTTTCCAAGACTCTTACTCATCTTTCTGCCCAAACTATCACGTACGATACCTGTGAAGTAAACGTGCTTGAATGGGAATGTCTTGCGGTATTCATATCCTGCCATAATCATTCTTGCTACCCAGAAGAAGATGATGTCTGGACCTGTTACTAGGTCGCTAGTAGGGTAGTAGTAGTTTATTTCCTCGTTGTCAGGATTATTAACACCGTCGAATACAGAGATTGGCCACAACCAAGAAGAGAACCATGTGTCAAGGCAATCACTTTCCTGACTTAGGTCTTCTGCCTTAATGTTTGGATTCTTCTTCTGTGCCATTTCAAGAGCTTCCTCTGCGCTCTCGGCAACAACAAGGTCATTCTTTCCATCTGCGTTTACGAAGTAGTAAGCAGGGATACGATGTCCCCACCACAACTGACGGCTTATACACCAGTCCTTGATGTTCTCCAACCAGTGGCGATAAGTGTTCTTGTATTTCTTTGGATAGAATTCTATCTCGTCGTCCATAACAGGAGGCAAAGCGATATCTGCAAAATGTTGCATCTTCAGGAACCACTGTGTAGACAGTTTGGGTTCGATAGGAACATTTGTGCGCTCAGAGAAACCAACTTTGTTGTCGTAATCCTCAATCTTTTCCATAAGACCAGCATTCTGCAAGTCTAAAGAAATCTGCTTGCGCACGTCCATACGGTCCTGACCTACATATAGTCCGGCAGCCTCACTTATAGTTCCGTTGTCGTTGAATATGTCTATAGTCTCAAGTCCGTGTTTCAGCCCTAGTGCATGGTCGTTTATATCGTGTGCAGGAGTTACCTTCAAGCAACCTGTACCAAACTGTATGTCAACATAGCTATCCTCAATAACAGGAATCTCACGGTTTACCAAAGGAACGATTACGTGCTTGCCCTTCAACCAAGTATTCTTAACGTCTTCTGGGTTGATGCACATTGCAGAGTCGCCCATGATCGTCTCAGGACGTGTTGTAGCTACAACGGCGTAATATCCATTTCCATCCTTATGCATCACATTGCCTTCGTCAACCTGTTTGCAG
>JAGPKZ010000088.1 GCA_018053665.1 Prevotella sp. | reverse complement strand
TATAAACCATCAAACGAACTTACCTTCAAATTTGAAGAATCAATAGACAAAGGCAAGAATGCAATGGACTTTATTGAAGAATTCCTAAGACGTTTACCTGTTCTTATTGAAAAGGAAGAATCAACAACAGCCGTAGTTGAACGTAACCCCAAAATTTTGTATGACCGTATGATATCCTATTATGTTCAGCATGGATATGCTATACCGATGGATGCTCAAGAATTTCAGAAAGAATTGCATGATAGATTCATCGAACGAGATGGCATGTTCTTTACAGTTTCTCAAGCGGCAGAATATGTGGAACTGCGCAAGTCAACTAAAGAATTTCAGACATCAGCATTCTACGTTGACAGTGAACAAGGTGGCATAACTTGGCTCAATTCAGAATTGTTTAATGAACCGAAAACTTACCAAGAATTGCAACCCAAATGGCTGAAGGCTATTCAAGGGATACGAAAAGGTGACATCTTGCCTGAACTGATGCATATTCTGGAAGAAAACTTCATCAAAGAGTCAGACGGAAAATGGCGCAAACCAAATTTGCAAGATGATGTTGATCTTACTGTCCTACGCACCAAATCACTCTTACGTGAATTTAAATTATACGTTGAGATGGCTGGCAAACCAAAAGCCAAAATAAAAGAAGCACGTATTGAAGCACTTCGAGCTGGATTTAAGCAATGTTACATTGATAAAGACTTTGAAACAATTGTTCTGGTAGGCAACAAGATTCCTCAAAACCTACGTGATGAGGATGAAATATTGCTTCAATTCTACGATATTGCAGTAAATAAGATTTAATAAATAAAGATATGCGCACATTAGACGAACAAATATCCTTATTAAAAGAGTTGCTAAACATTGCAAGACAGCGTAAGGAAGCTGGTGAAACTGAATGGCTGGAGTTTAAAACAAACATCAGCGAATCGCATAGTAGTATTACTTACGAAAGAGTTGGTGAATATATATCAGGTCTATCCAACTCGGCATGTCTAAAAGATAAGCCTTATGGTTATCTTATTCTTGGCGTGGAAGATGGTTCATGGGAGCTGAAAGGAACAAACCTCAGAATGGCTGAACAAAAATATGGCAACCAAGATTATGAGTTATGGCTTCGCAAAAACTTGAATCCAAAGGTTGCATTCGATATAGAGGAGTTTGACTATAAGAATAATCATATCGTGATGTTTATCATTCCTGCTGCCGTAGGCGAACCTACAAACTTCAAGAATGAAGCTCATGTGCGTATAGGCAGTAACTTGACCAAACTGAAAGATTTCCCGGAATACTTACGTCGCATATATTCGTCACAAATGGATTGGAGCGCACAAATCATAGAGAATGCTGACATCAGTGACCTCGATACTGACGCCATCGCAAAAGCCCGCCAACTTTATGTTCGCAAGCATGAACATTTGCGTGAGGAGATTGAAAATTGGGATGATATTACATTCTTAAACAAAGCTAGAATTACAATAAAGGGACAGATAACAAATACTGCTGTCTTACTGCTTGGTAAACCAGAAAGTGAACATCTTATTTCACCAGCAGTGGCACGAATAAGATGGATATTAAAAGATGGAGTGGGTAATGAACGTGATTTTCAGATAGAGACTTGCCCGTTTGTGGTTGGTGTTGATAGGATATTTAGCAAAATACGCAATCTAAAATACAGATATATCAATCCTGAATTACTATCACTTATGCCTGAGGAACTAGATACTTACGATCCTTTCATAATAAGAGAAGCACTGAATAATGCGATAGCCCATCAAGACTACTCTTGTCATGGCATGATAAATGTGATAGAGACAGAAGATAGATTACTCTTTACAAATCTTGGAAGTTTTATTCCTGAAACTATAAAGAACGTACTCACCACTGATGCACCGGAAGAAAGATATCGTAACAAATTTCTTGTAGGTGCTATGGTAGAGCTATACATGGTAGATACAATCGGTAGTGGAATCAAGAGAATGTTTAACTTGCAAAGACAACGTTTGTTTCCTATGCCCGATTATGATTTGTCGGACAACAAGGTCAAGGTAACTATCGTTGGTCGTGTACTGAATAATGAGTATGCAATGCTCTTGTCGAAAGACCGCACACTTAGTCTGACAGAGATTGAGATGCTAAACAGAATACAGATGCAACGCCCTTTGACAGATGAGGAAATAGCTTATCTGAGAAAACACAAGCTAGTGGAAGGCAAGAAAAATGCGCTTTATATAGCAAAGACTATTGCTGGCAAAATGGGAAAGAAGGCTGAATATACACGTAATAAAGGTTTAGATGAAAACTTCTACATGGAGATGATTATCAAACTAATTGACCAACATAAAAAAGTGAGTAGAAATGATGTAGATGAATTACTATTAGCTAAACTACCTGAAGCTCTTAATGAAAAGCAGAAGCTAACTAAGATTGGTCACATACTTAGCAAACTGAAAAAACAGGGAAAAATAGAATTGGGTGAGAAGAAACAATGGATTAGATGTAAGGAGACTTCTCGCAAATAGAAAAAATGCGTGAACTTTGCGTGAACTTTGCGTGAACTTTGCGTGAACTTCATATATAATTCACTGATATTCAAAAGAGTAAAACTTCTCGCAACTGAAAAAGAAAAATAAGGATGTATGGCAAACTGATAACTAAAATAGCAAAAATGGTGACGGTAGATTACTGCCGTCTCACTTTTGTGGAGAATCCAGATGGGTTTCTCCTCAATGAAGATGTATGCCGTCAGCTTCGCCAAGAACAGAATATAGAGATTGTCAGAGGCAGTCAACTAGCACTTCGTTTACATTATGAGCTTAACTACAAGCAGAAGACAGATGGTAAGTATGCATATCTATGCGATGATGCTAATGCATTATTGCCTGATATGAGACGAGAAGGTGTAAAGCTGACATTCTCTATAAGCGATGCTTTCCCATTTTTCGCTGATAAAAGTCTGGTTCGCAAGCAAACCATAGAAGTGTTGGAGGCTCTTTATTCAAGATATGCAACAAAACGAATATCATTAGCAGAAGGTAAGTTTATCATAAATACTATCTGTCAAGAAATATCTGATAATAGAAACCTATCTGTCGCCACTTTCCAATATCGGTTTAATACAATTACAGATGATTGGAATAAATTACCGGAAACTATCAGTAACTTATCAGCTATTATCGAAGAAGCAATTGATGCTGGTATAATCGAGGAACTATGGAAAGAACTCGATACCATTAATCAGCGATTCCAACAATGGATAGACCAAAACTATTTCTCTACATTAGCCAGCAATGCCTTGCTTTCTCCAAAAAGCGTAAACCGTATATTGCCACATCTAAAAGCTAATTATTCAGAGAATGACAAACTAGCATTGATTGTGATAGATGGAATAACATATTGGCAATATTTGATATTAAAAAAGCAATTATCAAAGAGTGGCTTCAAGACAAACGACAATGCGATTGTATCGTGGTTGCCAAGCATTACCATGTTTTCACGCCAAGCCATCTTTAGAGGAGAAACACCACGACAAAATTATAAGCAAAGTCCTCAAAACGAGGCTAAGTTATGGAAGAGCTACTGGAGCCAAAACGGATTCAGTGATTTCGAGATTCAATATCTTTATAATACTGATGAATTTTATATTAATGATGGTGTAAAGCGATTGGCTTATGTTTCAGTAGAAATGGATGAAAAGATGCACTCTGCATCAGACTTGAAAGAACTTCATTTGCTTACGGAATATTGGAGCACTCGTATCATTTCAAATATAGAGTCTATCATCAATAAAGGTTATACCGTCTATCTCACCACAGATCATGGCAATGTGCTTGCTAAAGGATGGAGAGCAATGAAACTGGAAGAAAAAGTATATCTATTTAAGGATGGGAGTCGTGGAGCACGCCACCTGATATACAATGACTTAACAGAACAAAGAAGATTTGCGCAAGAGAATGTTGATTTAAATCTTCTCAGTCACGATAATTGGCTTTGCATACGTGATGATAGGTGTTTTGCCAGTGCAAAAGTTAAAAATATTACTCACGGAGGAAGTCATTTCATGGAAGTGGTAATTCCCTTTATAAAAATCACAAAGTAGAAATGGAAAAGATAACAATAGGCATAGAGAAACGAATACCATTATCTGTACTGGAGATGGCACTTAGGGCAGTGTTGGATGGAAATGCAACATCTGATTATTTCCTTGAACTAGCCCATACAGAATGCTCTGGAGCTACAAGGGCAAAAAAAACAGTTGCTGTGATAAATCGCATGACAATCAAGAATAAACTTATGTTCTACATTGCTGAGCATAAAGATGATGTTTTGAATTTGCTTCGTAGTAAACCAGACCGTCAACTACTGTTTGTCGCAATGATGTGCTCCGCTTATACTCTATTTTATGATACAATGGCTCAGATGGGTAAATATTTCCATGTGCAGGATGACATAACAAGAGAGTATCTTCTCAAGAAGCTTAGCGAAAAATATGGTAGCAACAGAATGCTTGATGTAGCTTTCGACTGTGTGATGCCTATGCTCATAGAAGCCGGCTTTATTGTTAGAACAAAACCTGGAGTCTACCAGATGGTAAAGCAAGATAAATTCAGCGACATAGCATTGATGGCTTATCGTAAATCATTTCTTCTTAATAATCCAAACTTCTCAGACATAGATTATATAGACGGTAATTCGTACTTTGAATTCTTAAAACAATAAAATATACATGGAACAAAGATTCTCAAATATTGAGGAATGTAATGACTACATTGAGTTCCTCGAAATAAAAGGTAGACCTATTCCAGAATGGGTATTGAAAGAAAAAGAAAGGATAGAACGTGAAAACGCTATTCCTGATACGGAATACATATTCGGTACAATGGCTGCTCACAATCCTTTTATGACGGATGAGAAGGAGAAAGTGGTAAGAGAAATGGCAGATCAGCTGATGACAACTGCTGATAACGCTTCTCAGCCTTGCTTGCTTCTTGGAAAAGTTCAATGTGGTAAGACAGATACGTTCTTGAGTATTATGGGAATGTGCTTTGACCGTGGTATTGATATTGCCGTGGTTATGACTAAAGGCACAAACACATTGACCAAACAGACTATTGAACGTCTCAACAAAGACTTCCGTTTCTTCAAGGATGATCAAACCTATAATCAAAAGGTGATTATTTCTGTTTGGGATATACTTGACTTGTATAAAAAAGGTGGATTGAGCGATTATCAGCTCAACGATCCTGCGAACAAGTTTATCATTGTTGTAAAGAAAGAGAATACCAACTTAGAGTATCTTAATAAACTGTTCGAAAATAGCGAATTACTACGAAATAAAAAGGTTTTGGTGTGTGATGACGAGGCAGACTTTGCAAGTAGGGCTTACTACCAGCGTAAAGGCGAACTCTCTTTATTGAAAATTGCTGAGCATATTGAAAACTTCATCAAGTTGCCACATTTCTGTAGATATTTACAAATTACAGCAACACCGTATTCACTTTTCTTGCAACCTGATGGAACAGTGCAACTGCGTGAGGGTGAGGAAGCATCTCCATGGTTACCACGTTACACGGGCCTTGTTCCTATACACAATCGATATATTGGTGGTCGTCAGTATTATGAGTTGAGCGAAGATGAAAACTCTATGTATAGCTGCTTGTTCCAACCTGTATCTGACTTATGCATCAATATTCTATCTGAAAAAAATGAATGGTATTTGGAATCTAAAGCACATTCCGAGAATCTTGACCCGCTAAACTATGCAGTGGTAAGTTATCTGTTTGCAGCAGCCATCCGTACGATACAAGTAAAGAAGAACGCTAATAAGAAATATTATTCTAGTTGCCTTATTCACTGCGAGATATCCAAAAAGAATCATGCGTGGCAGGAAGAGCTGATTTCTGGTATTATTGAAGACATTAAACAAGCTTTTTTAAATAAAGGTAATGCAGACCTTCATATTCTTGACCTTGAAAGTGAAGCCTACGAAAGTATGCGCCAGAGCAATGAATTGGGTAATAGATATGAACTGATAAACGAAATATTCCCATCGTTTGCAGAGGTAGAAGCTGAGGTGAAACACATATTAGAATATAATGACTATACCATCAATGTAGTAAACTCGGAAGAACCTGGCAAGGTAGCAACACTACTTAATGACAAAGGTCAGTTGAGATTAGAACAAGCCCTTAATTTCTTTATAGGTGGTAGCATTCTTGACCGTGGTATAACCATAGACAATATGCTATGCTTTTTCTATGGTCGTGACCCAAAGAAATTCCAAATGGATACGGTACTCCAGCATGCACGTATGTATGGTGCTCGTGACAAGGAAGATATGGCTTGTACTCGCTTCTTTACAACTGAGGCTATTTACGATGTATTGAAAACTATCAATAGCATTGACTCTATGATGTACGATTATCTGAAAGAACATCGAACCAGTGTGCAATCAGATGATTTCACTAGTATGGTTATTGGCTATGACAGTCGTATAAAAGCTAGCGCTCAAAATAAATATACTCCTGCAAATACAAAGGTAATCAAAGGTCATCAACGTATATTACCTATTGGCTTCCAAACTGGTGAAGCTAATGAAATAGAATCTACGATAGAAGATATTGATAATTTGATAAAATCATGTCCAAGCTTTTATAAGATTACTGATGATAACCCCTTCTTTGAAATGGATTATGAGATGGCTGTAGATATTATCAACAAGATAAGTTCAACTCTTCGCTATGGTGAAGAATATGAGAATAAAGACTATGAGTGGGATGCTAATGAAATGCTTACCACACTAGACCATTGTACTTTCGGTACAGATGGTAAGATATACTGCTTGTATAGAACAGGCCGTAACATGAGTAGAGAACGTGATAAATCAAAACCAAATAAGACTAGATGGATTGACGCTCCTGATGATGGCCGCAATGATACGGCACCATCACGTACTATATCAAAAGATCGTCCAGTACTCATGCTTATCAAACAGAATGGAAATGAGGAACAAGGTTGGAGAAACACTCCTTTCTTTTGGCCAGTTTTTATGCCACAAAAGAATGTAAATGCCGGTATCTTTACAATTAATGCCAACAAAAAGCTGCGTGCTCCGAAGAGGCAGTTTAAGCTTTCTACCTA
>JAGPKZ010000028.1 GCA_018053665.1 Prevotella sp. | reverse complement strand
GCAAACAATTCATAACCATTAGCTACAAGTTGTTTGGCAGCATCAAGCATCTCAGCTTTTTGCTTTGCACTACCAGTTGAAAGCAATATTGTTTTCTTCGGTATGCGATGACCTACTGACAGCATACTCTTAAGCAATGCTGTGTTGGTGTCGTCGCCAAGACAGCCAACCTCTCCGGTTGAACTCATGTCCACTCCCAATACAGGGTCTGCCTTCTGCAAACGGTTGAAAGAGAACTGGCTCGCCTTGATACCTACATAGTCCAAGTCGAAAAGATTCTTATTGAGCTTCTCGACAGGAATTCCTAGCATGACCTTTGTTGCAAGTTCGATGAGGTTTATCTTCAGCACCTTACTAACGAATGGGAATGAACGGCTTGCTCGCAGATTACACTCGATTACAAGTATCTCGTTTTCACGAGCCATATACTGGATATTGAACGGACCGTTAATATTAAGATTTTTGGCTATCTGACGGCTCACGCGCTTGATACGTCTTATTGTTTCAACATAAATTTTCTGTGGTGGGAACTGAATTGTGGCATCACCAGAGTGGACTCCGGCGAACTCAATATGCTCGCTTATCGCATAAGCCATAATCTCACCATCCTTAGCCACAGCATCCATTTCAATCTCCTTTGCATGTTCAATGAACTTGGAAACTACAACAGGATGATCCTCACCCACGTTTGCAGCAAGCTGAAGGAAACGTTTCAGTTCCTCCTCATTTGAACATACGTTCATGGCTGCACCAGAAAGAACATAAGAAGGACGCACAAGAACCGGGAAGCCGACACGATTTACAAAAACGTCGATGTCATCCATGCTTGTAAGGGCACTCCATTCAGGTTGGTTAATACCGTTATCGGTAAGCATTGCAGAGAACTTGGCACGATCTTCGGCACCGTCAATATTTTGAGCAGTGGTACCTAGTATAGGAACATTCTGTTCATCAAGTTTGATAGCCAAGTTGTTTGGTATCTGACCACCTGTACTTACTATTACTCCATGAGGACATTCCAAATCTATGATATCCATTACACGTTCAAATGTGAGTTCGTCAAAATACAAACGGTCACACATATCATAGTCTGTTGATACAGTCTCTGGATTATAGTTTATCATTACAGAGCGCCACCCCTCCTTGCGAATAGTGCTAAGAGCCTGAACTCCACACCAGTCAAACTCAACAGAACTACCGATGCGGTAAGCACCCGAACCAAGAACGATTACGGAACGTTTGTCATTTTCAAACTCTATATCACTCTTCACTCCACTATAAGTAACATACAAATAGTTAGTCTGTGCAGGGTATTCTGCTGCCAAGGTATCAATCTGCTTCACTACAGGAATGATGCCATAGCTCTTACGCTTGTTACGCACGAGAATGGCAGCCTTGTGCATGTTTCCTATTTCTGTTTCAAGACCAATAGCACGAGCAATCTGGAAATCTGTAAATCCATAAACCTTTGCTGTACGTAGAAGTTCCTTGTCGATAGTATTGATATTGGCATTCTTTAGATTTTCATCAATGTCGATAATATGCTTGAGTTTCTGGAGAAACCATTTGTCAATCTTCGTAAGGTCATGAATCTGATCAACTGTGTATCCCTTGTGCATAGCCTTTGAGATAACGAATACACGTTTATCGGTAGGCTCGCGCAAAGCGGCATCAATATTCTCTATCTTGAGTTCCTTGTTCCCAACAAATCCGTGCATGCCCTGTCCGATCATACGAAGTCCCTTCTGAATGGCTTCCTCGAAATTACGACCAATAGCCATAACCTCTCCAACAGACTTCATACTAGAACCAAGTTCCTTATCAACTCCATGGAACTTTGAAAGATCCCAACGAGGTATCTTGCAGACTACATAGTCAAGAGCTGGTTCAAAGAATGCGCTTGTGGTCTTTGTTACAGAATTTTTCAATTCAAAAAGACCATATCCCATACCAAGTTTGGCAGCAACGAAAGCAAGAGGATAACCAGTTGCCTTTGAAGCTAAAGCAGAAGAACGAGACAAGCGGGCGTTAACCTCGATTACACGATAATCCTCACTTTTAGGGTCGAAAGCATATTGCACGTTGCACTCACCGACGATACCGATATGGCGTACTATCTTTATAGAAAGGGCACGCAACTTATGATATTCGCTATTTGTAAGTGTCTGAGATGGGGCGATGACGATACTCTCACCTGTATGAATACCCAGTGGGTCAAAGTTTTCCATATTACATACCGTAATACAGTTATCATAACGGTCACGCACAACCTCATATTCTATTTCCTTCCAGCCCTTTAAACTCTTCTCCACCAAAACCTGTGGAGAGAAAGAAAAAGCCTTTTCACAAATAACGTTTAGTTCTTCTTCGTTATCAGCAAATCCAGATCCAAGACCTCCAAGTGTATAAGCAGCACGAACAATTACAGGATAACCCAAGTCTGAAGCAGCCCTGCGCGCCTGATTGATATCTTCGCAAGCCTCACTTTTGATCGTCTTGACATCAATCTCTTTAAGTTTGTCGACAAACAATTCACGGTCTTCTGTGTTCATAATAGCAGCAACAGGAGTACCAAGGACACGGACATTATATTTTTTCAATATGCCTGAGCGCTCCAACTCCACACCGCAATTAAGTGCAGTCTGTCCACCGAATGAAAGAAGAATGCCATCAGGGTGTTCCTTCTGGATTACTCGCTCAACAAAATAAGGTTGAACTGGAAGGAAGTAAATCTGATCAGCCACTCCCTCAGAAGTCTGAACTGTAGCAATATTAGGATTGATAAGTACGGTCTTGATGCCTTCCTCACGAAGAGCCTTTAAAGCCTGTGAACCAGAATAATCAAACTCACCGGCTTCACCAATTTTCAACGCACCTGAACCTAGAAGCAGTACTTTCTTTATATTTTCGTCTTTCATTATTACTCTACTTTAAAGTTTCTACAAATTTGTCGAACATAAACTCGGTATCAACTGGACCAGAGCAAGCTTCAGGGTGAAACTGACTTGTGAACCAAGGATTAGTTGTATGGCAGATACCTTCATTAGAACCGTCGTTCATATTAACAAACAATTCTTTCCAATCACTTCCAAGAGTCTTTGCGTTAACAGCATAACCATGATTCTGACTTGTTATATAGCACTTTTCTGTACCAACAAGACGAACAGGCTGGTTATGACCACGATGTCCATATTTAAGTTTATATATTTCAGCACCGGCAGCCTTTGCCAATAACTGGTTGCCCATACAAATACCGCAGATAGGTTTTGCGCTGATACTCATCTGCTTGCGTATTACGTCAACAGCATCAGAGCAAACATCAGGATCACCAGGACCGTTAGCAAGGAAAAGTCCATCATATTGCATATCCGTGTAGTCATAGTTCCAAGGAACTCTTATAACCTCCACACCACGCTTGATAAGACTTCTGATAATATTAGCCTTAACACCGCAATCAACAAGAACGACTTTCTTTCCGGCACCTTCGTTATATTTGATAACTTCCTTACAAGAAACTCTATCAACAAAATTCACGCCTTCATAATCAGCTTTAGGGATGTTGTTGGGTTCATCATCAAAAATAATCTGACCCATCATCACACCATGTTCACGGAGAACCTTTGTAAGTTCCCTTGTGTCGATACCCGTAATGCCTGGAACATGTTCACGTTTAAGCCAATCAGCAAGACTCTCAACAGCATTCCAATGACTATACTGCTCACTATAATCATTAACGATAATAGCCGAAGCATAAATCTTATCACTCTCCATGAAAGTAGGAATGCCGTTACTCTCTATAGTAAAAGGAGGCACACCGTAATTTCCGACAAGCGGATATGTCAGCGTCATAAGCTGTCCCGCATAAGAAGGGTCGGTAAGACTCTCTGGATAGCCCATCATAGCTGTGTTGAAAACGACCTCACCGGCAACAGGTGCATCATAGCCAAAGCTCTTACCGTGAAATTTAGTTCCGTCACTTAAGACCAAAGTTACGTTCTTCATCATTCTATTATATATATAACTTTAAATATTCTGTTTCAATCATCGTCTCTATCTATACAAACTTACTATTTCTCAACACTTTCTACATAGTTTACAAAAGCCTGATTACAAAGTTTTGTTCCTCCAGGTGTAGGGAAATGTCCTGTGAAATACCAGTCACCCTTATGGTTAGGTATAGCTTTGTGCAGTCCTTCTATACTCTGATAAACAATCTCGATAGGAGTAGTAACACCCTCAGGACGAAGCATTTCGACAATCTTGTGATTTATTTCCTCTATTGTAAAAGGTTTATAGATATTGCGAACCACATTATCCATTTCTTCTTTTGGTTTCTTGAGTTCATCTTTGCACTCATTATAAGTATCACGAATGACATTTTCCATTCCTCGATCCTTCAGCAAAGCTATTGTTGCCCTAAACACACAGAACTCCTCCAAGCGAGGCATATCAATTCCGTAATAATCAGGATAGCGTATTTGCGGAGCACTACTGACAACAACCATTTTCTTTGGATGCAGACGATCTAAAATCCTAAGGATACTCTTTTTAAGAGTTGTTCCACGAACAATGCTATCATCAATAATCACGAGGTTGTCCTCATTCGGAGTAATACTGTCATAGGTTATATCATACACATGGCTTGCAAGGTCGTTACGACTATTGCCTTCGGTTATGAAAGTACGTAGTTTGATATCTTTCCACGCAATCTTCTCTGACCGAACGTAATCATGTAATATATCTTCTAATTCTTCGTGAGAAGGAGCATGTCCAAGACTCTCTATCTTCTTTATCTTCTCGTCGTTAAGATATCTCTTGAATCCATTGAGCATGCCATAGTAAGCAACTTCTGCTGTATTTGGAATATAAGAGAACACTGTGTGAGCAGTATCGTAGTTCACCGCCTGAAGAATTGGTTCCGTGAGTTGCTCGCCCAATTTTTTACGTTCATTGTATATGTCACTGTCAGAACCTCTACTAAAATAGATTCTTTCAAAAGAACATGCTGAATCGCCTTTAGGCTGAAGAATCTGCTCAACAGAGCATTCACCGTCTCTCTTCACAAGAAGAGCAGCACCAGGCGCAAGTTCCTTTACATCGGCACTATCAAGATCAAAAGTAGTCTGAAGAACAGGACGCTCACTGGCAAGGACAACGATTTCGTCATTCTTATAATAGAATGCCGGACGTATTCCCCAAGGATCGCGCATGGAGAACATCTCTCCACTACCAGTAACGCCGCAAACAACATAACCACCATCAAAGTCGGCCATCGTTGTTTTCAAAACGTTACTCATCTTGACATTATCTTCTATGAATTTTGTTATATCTGTATTAGTGAGTCCTTTAGTTGTAGCAATTTCAAAATTTCGTTCAACTTCTCTATCCAAACGATGTCCCATCAATTCCAGCATTATATAGGTATCACTATATATCCGTGGGCATTGTCCCTGAAGAGTGAGCTTATCAAAAACTTCGTCGACATTAGTCATATTGAAATTTCCGCAGAAACATAAATTCTTAGCTCTCCAGTTGTTTCTTCTTAAGAAAGGGTGGACATAAGTTATTCCACTCTTTCCGGTAGTACTGTACCTAAGGTGTCCCATGTATAGCTCTCCAGCAAAAGGAAGATTAGCCTTTGCGAATTCCACATTAGACACATCATCAGAAGCGATGTTAGCATAATCCTTATGAACATTGTCGAATATCTCAGTAATGGCGTTAGAGCCTTCAGCCCGCTCACGAAACATGTATTCGTTCCCAGGCTGAGTATTGAGTTTCACGCATGCCATTCCTGCTCCCTCCTGACCTCTATTGTGCTGTTTTTCCATCATCAAATAGAGTTTGTTCAGGGGGTACATCCACGTGCCATACTTCTCCTGATAATATTCCAGTGGTTTGAGCAGACGAATTAAAGCTACACCACAGTCTTCCTTTATTTCTTCCATATTATATTTTATTCTACAGTAACAGATTTTGCAAGATTTCTTGGTTGGTCTACATTCTTATCCTTGCAGACAGCAATATGATATGCAAGGAGCTGAAGCGGTATTGTTGCAAGCAATGGTTCAAGACATTCAAGGGTCTTTGGCAATTCAATCACTTCATCAGCAATACGGCTAATAGTTTCATCTCCCTTCGTCACAAGAGCTATCACCCTACCCTTACGCGCCTTGATTTCCTGAATGTTACTAAGCACTTTCTCATACATTGCATTATGGGTAGCGATAACGACTACAGGCATATCTGAATCAACAAGTGCGATAGGACCATGCTTCATTTCGGCTGCTGGATAACCCTCGGCATGTATATAGCTGATTTCCTTAAGTTTCAAAGCGCCTTCCAAGGCAACAGGATAACTATAGCCACGACCAAGATAAATAACGTTGTGAGCATAAGTGAAGATACGACTCAAATCAGCTATTTTACTGTTTTGTTCAAGCACCTCTGTCATCTTATCAGGAATCAAAGATAACTCTTTAACTACATCTTTATATGTCTTATCGTCAATAGTTCCCTTTTCTTTTGCCAATGCTAGCGAGAACATTACCAAGACGATAACCTGACCGGTAAATGCCTTTGTCGAAGCCACACCAATCTCTGGACCAACATGGATGTAACTACCAGTATCTGTGGCTCTAGGAATACTTGAACCAACAGCGTTGCATATTCCGTATATCAATGCTCCATACTTCTTAGCCAATTCTATGGCTGCTAAAGTATCGGCTGTCTCACCACTCTGTGACAGAGCTATAACCAAGTCATCCTTTGTGACAACAGGATTTCTATATCTGAACTCACTTGCATATTCCACATCTACAGGTATACGGCAGAATGTTTCAATAAGTTGCTTTCCGATAAGTCCTGCATGCCAACTTGTTCCACAAGCAACTATAATTATTCTCTTTGCAGCAAGCAATCGTTCTTTGTAATCAATTACGGCACTAAGCGTAACATTATCAGCATTTGTATTAATACGTCCACGCATACAAGTCTTCAAACATTCAGGTTGCTCAAAAATTTCTTTAAGCATGAAGTGTGGATAACCACCCTTCTCTATCTGTCCAAGATTCATATCTATAGTCTGTACCAAAGGATTAAGTTCACGATTAAGTATACTCACTACCTTCAATTCCTCACCAAGACGCATTACAGCAATATTTCCGTCTTCAAGATAAACTACCTTATCAGTGAATTCAACGATAGGACTTGCATCTGAACCAAGAAAGAATTCATTTTCACCAATACCTACGACTAATGGACTTTGCTTGCGAGCGGCAATAATCTGATTAGGTTCACGCTTATCAAGCAATGCAATGGCATAAGCACCAATAACTTGGTGTAAAGCTACCTGAACGGCAGTAAGAGTATCAAGTTTTTTCTTGACCTGAACATATTCTATCAGTTGAACCAATACTTCAGTATCAGTATCTGAACGGAATTTCACACCTTTTGCAATAAGATTATTCTTAATCTCTGCATAGTTCTCAATAATGCCATTATGAATAATGGCAAGATTCTTTGATTCAGAGTAATGAGGATGGGCATTAACAGATGAAGGTTCGCCATGGGTAGCCCAACGAGTATGAGCAATACCTACATGACCATTGATGTTTTTGTCCTCACAAAAAGCCTCAAGGTCAGCAACCTTTCCTTTTGTCTTGAAAACATTAAGTTTATCATCGTTTATGAGTGCCACACCAGCACTGTCATATCCTCTATATTCGAGTCTCTTTAATCCTTTGATTAAAATTGGATAAGCATCTCTGCTACCAATATATCCTACAATACCACACATAAATTATTTGTATCTAATATTATTTTTAAATTTATATATTAAAAAAAAAAGATGAAACCGAATAAATCAATTGTCATCCTTATTTTCAAATCATCGTAACTAACTACTAATAACCTTTCCCTGCATAAAATTCATATTGTCATTATCGGCATGCGAGACGGTTTGTATCAAGCCACCTGTCTGGATGCCTTTAACTATAAAAATATATTGTGAAAAGTAATTATCTATCTGTTTTACGTTAGCGACAGGGAAATATGATATTGCTAAAGCCTTTTGATAATTGGTAACAATAACATCAGCCACTTTTTTGCTATCAGAGCAACTGCTCATTAGCAAAACAATTGCCATAATAAATAGTGAAATGAGTGATTTCTTCATATCAACAACTCGGTAATCGTTAAAACCTTTGCAAATTTAGTGCTAATATTTGGAAACGGCAAATATTTGAGCTTTTAAATTTAAGACTGATTTAAAATATTATTTTTTTTACTCTTAGATACAAAAAACGGGAGAAAGAATCTCCCGTTTTGGTATTTAATAGAACTTGAAATAATTTCGAGCGTTATTATAAGAAATGTCTTCAACCATTCGAGCCAAAGACTCCTTATCATTAGGAAGCAATCCCTTCTCGACATCGTTGCCGAGCAGATTACATAATAATCTACGGAAATATTCATGGCGTGGATAGCTCAGGAACGAACGACTATCTGTAAGCATACCTACAAAACGACTAAGCAAGCCCAATACAGAAAGTGCATTCATTTGTTTTGTCATACCGTCGAGCTGATCATTAAACCACCAACCTGAACCAAACTGGATTTTGCCAGGACATGAACCATCTTGGAAATTGCCAAGCATTGTGGCGATAACCTCGTTAGCACAAGGATTAAGACTATATAAAATTGTACGTGTAAGCTTGCCATTGACATTCAACTCGTTAAGGAAATGACTCATGGCATGAGCTGTTGTAAACTCACCGATAGAATCAAAGCCAGTATCTGCTCCTATCTTATCATACATCAATGTGTTATTATCACGTATAGCTCCATAGTGGTATTGCTGTGTCCAATCAGCAGAATAGTCCATTTCTGCGCAAATCTTCAAGAAAGCATGTTTATACTGGCGCATCTCCATGACACTCAGTTGCTGACCACGAAGAGATTTCTCAAAGATTGTCTCAATCTGACTATCTGTGTATGGTTCATCATAGAACTCCTCAATACCATGATCTGAAAGTTTACATCCATTTTCAGTAAAGAAATCATGACGCTTCTGAAGAGCATCTACCATGTCTTTGAAATTATTAATCGCTACACCACTAACCTCAGACAATTTATTAACATAGTCTGCAAAATCAGGCTTTTCAATATTCATTGCCTTATCAGGACGCCATGCAGGAATCATTTTAATTTCAAATCCACTCTCGCGTGTCTGCTTATGATAACGCAAGTCATCAATAGGATCATCAGTTGTGCATACACATTCAACATTATAATGACGCATGAGACCACGAGCGCTATACTCCGGCAGCTTCAGCTTTTCATTGCACTCATCATAAATTTCACGAGCCGTCTTTGGACTTAGTATCTTATCAATACCAAAAGCCGTCTTGAGCTCAAGATGGGTCCAATGATAAAGTGGATTACGGAATGTATAAGGTACAGTTTCTGCCCATTTCTCAAATTTTTCCCAGTCACTTGTATCCTCACCTGTGCAGAACTTTTCATCTACACCGTTTGTACGCATAGCGCGCCATTTGTAATGGTCACCGCCAAGCCAAAGTTCTGTAATACTGCGGAATTTGTGATCATTAGCAACCATCTCAGGAATAAGATGACAATGGTAGTCAATAATTGGCATTTTAGCCGCATGATTGTGGAAAAGTTCCTGTGCTGTTTCTGTCTCCAACAGGAAATTTTCATCCATAAACTGTTTCATAATCGTTTTATATTTGATCTATTTGTTTTTTAGATATTGTTTTCAATGCAAATATACTGCATTTTTTTGGAACTACGAGAAAATTAAACTATATTTGCATTGTTTTTTACGTAAACGATGTCGTACATTATGGATAATAGCAATAATATGAACCATACGGGAAAAGTTCTCCTCATTTATACAGGTGGCACAATTGGAATGGGAAGAAATACTTTAACAAAAGCATTAGAACCGTTGAATTTCAATCATTTAATAAGCAATATGCCTGAGTTTAAAAATCTTTCAGTCGGCATAGATGTTTATCAATTTGAAGTACCGATTGATTCCAGTGACATGAGTCCTAGACTATGGGCTCACCTTGTTAGAACTATAAGCACAAAATATGATGAATACGACGGTTTCGTAATACTTCATGGTACAGACACCATGGCTTATACCGCATCAGCACTATCATTCATGTTGGAAAATCTCACCAAGCCTGTAATACTCACTGGTAGCCAACTCCCTATCGGACAAATGCGAACAGACGGAAAAGAAAACCTGGTGACAAGCATTGAATTGGCATCATCACAAAATAAAGATGGTAAAGCAATTATTCCAGAAGTATGTATATATTTTAGTGGAAAATTACTAAGAGGTAACCGCTCTACAAAACAAAACGCAGACGGATTCAACGCCTTCGACTCATTCAACTACCCTCATCTATGCGAAGCAGGTGTGAATTTAACATTCGCCAAGCATCACCTATTGAAACCAGACTATACAAAAAAAATGATTCCACACTTTGAAATGAATCCAAACGTCATGGTTTTTTCACTATTCCCAGGTATTCAGGCTAACATTTTTGGTCACGTTCTTGATGCTCCTGAATTGAAAGGTGTGGTAATGCGCAGTTTCGGAAGTGGAAATGCACCACAACAGCCATGGCTTATGCGACTTCTAAAGGATGCATATGAAAGAGGTGTCACAATTGTAAACATAAGCCAGTGCGGTGCAGGATTTGTGGAAATGAGCAGATACGATAATGGATACCAATTAAAGGATACGGGAGTAATAAGTGGACATGATAGTACCGTTGAAGCTGCCGTAACAAAACTTATGTATCTTCATGGGCAATATGATGACACTAATGTGGTAAGAGAATTGATGTGTAAATCTCTTGCTGGAGAAATAAGTATCTGATAATTATATTATCACACGTGTCTTGTGATAATTTTCACGGAACTCAGAAGGAGAACACTCCTTTTTCTTCTTAAAGATACGATTGAAGTTACTAAGGTTATTAAAACCACAATCAAAACTTATCTCTGATATACTACGAGCTGTATCAACAAGCATACGTGAAGCATATCCCAAACGAATATCAATAATATATTCACTAAGATTCCTTCCTGTATGCAACTTGAAAAATCTACTAAAGGCGCTAGGACTCATACCTGCCATATCAGAAAGTGTGGCAAGACGAATCTCATCCATATAATTCTTACTGATATAATTCTTCACCTTTAATATTCTGCGGCTATCATCCTCTACAATGATTTTTGCAAAACTTGAAGATGCTAAAGTTCTTGCTCCATCGCATTTTGAGAGTTCATATAAAATCGTCATGAATTGCATGACGGCATAAAAACCATCCTTAATTCTACTAAGAGAATCCAGTTGTGTATACACTTTCATGATTGCACTCAATGGGAAACAAAGTCCTTTCTTTGCTTCAATCATCATCTTGCGCATACTCATAAAAGGATTACGTCCAAATATATTCTCGTTGGTCATATTAAAATCAAACTGTATAGTCACCTCACGAATATCATCACTTGTACATTGGTGCTGTTCCCATACATGCTCCAGATCAGGACTTGTAATCAATACTAAATCATAATCACCTATGACCTCAGAAGAGTCGCCAACAATTCTTTTCACACCATTTGCACGCTCAACGAAATTTAGTTCGTAAACTTCATGGCTATGTATTGGGTATGTAAACTCCTTCTTATGGCGGTCGGCAATATAAAGCACGTCCTTACCCATAAGAGGTGTTATCTCATGAATGACTCTTCTTTCTTCACTCATATATTTGATTTTAATTATTCTAAATACGCAAATCCTTCAGAATTTGCGACATTTTTTGCTTCGTCTTAATTGTAGTTGGAACAAGTGGCAATCGCAAAATGTTTTGAATCATTCCCATATCATTAAGCAAAGCCTTACATCCAGCAGGATTACCGTCTACAAATAGCAATGAATATAATTCGGTAAACATGTGATGTATTTTACGTGCAGGTTCGTATTCACCATTGAATTCAAGCCTTATCATTCGACTAAATTCCTTAGGAAGGGCATTGCCGATAACCGAAATCACACCAGCAGCCCCACTTGCAACCATAGAGAATGTCAATGCATCATCACCACTGATAACATCAAAATTATCAGGTTTGTTCTTTATAATCTCATCAACCTGTTCAAGACTTCCGCTAGCTTCCTTAACGGCAACTATATTTGTGAAATCTTTGGCTATTCTGACTGTTGTTGCAGCACTCATATTGACACCTGTTCTACCAGGTACATTATAAAGAACTATTGGCAGAGGGCTGGCCTCAGAAATAGCTTTAAAGTGCTGATATAAGCCTTCCTGTGATGGCTTATTATAATAAGGACAGATGCTCAATATTCCATCAATTCCACTCCAGTCTGTTGTTTTGATTTCTTCAACAACAGCAGCAGTGTTGTTACCACCACAATATTTAAGAATTGGAATACGGCCGTTTACAATTTCCTTTATGAAAACTGTTAGTTCATCTTTTTCAGCTTTAGTTAGACAAGGAGCCTCACCTGTTGTAGCTAAAATACATAGAAAATCCGCTCCGTTATCAAGCTGATACTCTACAAGACGCTTAAGAGATTTATAATCAACCTCTCCGTCTGTCGTGAAAGGAGTTATCAGGGCTATACCTAAGCCCTTAAAGATGTTACGTGCCATATTACTATTAATTAACTTTCAATCTTGTGCACAAAGTTACATGTTTTACATCAATTTGCAAAAGAAATTTATGAAATAATTTCAAAAAGGCATCATTTGCAATTTATATTCTACTTTGATCCTATGTATAAGAATATCATACCCAAAAGTACAAGTGCAAGGTCAAAAGCCTTTGCCTTAAGATTCTTTTCATGGAACAATGCAGCTCCAAACAAGAAACTTACAATGACACTGCCACGTCTCACCATACTTACAATTGAAATCATAGCACCAGGCATGCTCAACGAATAGAAATATACGAAATCTGCCGCACTCAAAAATAAAGATATGAAGATAACAGACCAATCCCAATGGAACGGTGTTGTCTTTTTATGAGTAGGCCACCAGAGCAATACCAACATTGTGGCCATCATTACCATTTGGTAAATATTATACCAACTCTGAACAATCATACGGTCCAATCCTACTCCACCATCTCCGGGACTAGCCATAAGATATTTGTCATAAAGTCCGCTCACGGCTCCAAGCAGTGCCGCAAAGACTAGATAATATATCCACTTGTCGTGTTTAAAGTCTATACCTTCCTTCTTACCGCTTTTACTGAGCATAACGAAAGACACTAATGCCAAAGCAACACCTATCCACTGCCAAGCATTTAATCGTTCGCCAAACACTAGCAAGGCACCTACAAGAACCATTACTGGTCGAGTTGCATTTATTGGACCTACTATCGTTAACGGTAAATGCTTCATCGCAAAATATCCGAATATCCAACTAGAAAGAACGATACAACTTTTAAGAATTATATATCTATGAACTTCCCAACCACCTTGAGTAACATAAAACATACTTCCATCAAGAATATGTGTTGACGAAGAGAGAATTATAAACGGAATAAAAATCAAAGATGAAAACAATGTATTTAAAAACAAAACCGGAATAACAGCGTTATCATGAAGGGCTTTCTTTTTAAATGAATCATAAAAGCCAAGCAAGGCTGCTGATATAAATGCTAATATTAACCACATGTACTATAAAATATAAATTACGAATTATGCACCAAGCATATATTTTCTAATATTCAATATCCTCTAAAAATAAGGCATTGCCAGGCATACTTTCACCAGCATCACTTCTATTTCCATTATCAAGAATATCCTTAAACTCATCAAGTGTAATTTTATGACGACCAAGCAATAACAATGTTCCAACGGTAGCTCGCACCATATTTCTCAAAAATCTATTGGCAGTGATCGTGAAATACCATGAATATTCAGATGTCTGAACCCATCTGCATTCTTTCACTTTGCAAATTGTTGTCTTATTATCCGCTCCTGTCTTACAAAAAGCAGCGAAATCCTCATGCTCTGCGATTATTTTCGCAGCCATATTCATTATATCAAAATCCAACTCATAATGAGTTTCTAAAGAATAATGGCGTAAAAAAGGATCTTTTCTCACATGCAGATAATAATGATATGTACGCCATTTAGCTGAAAAGCGAGCGTGCATTTCATTGTCAACAGGTTCAACTTTATATACTCCAATGTCACGAGGAAGAATGCGATTCAACCTAAACGCCAATTGCACACCATCGATTACTTCATCATAATCAAAATGTGCAACCATCATTCTTGCATGGACACCTGTATCTGTGCGACCAGCACCAACGACATCTATTTTCTGTCTCAATATCTTTGAGAGAGAATCCTGTAACCTTTCCTGAACGGATATTCCATTAGGTTGAATCTGCCAACCATGATATCCGGTACCGTCATAGCTAAAATATACGAAATATCTCTGCATCAATCTTAATTCTTTGGAGCAAATACCTGCTTAAAAGCGTCTCTGTGAAATTTATCCTCTGCCTTTAATATTTCAAGTACTTTTCCTGCAGGCAATATCTTAAGAAAACTATTATGATATCTTTGTTGTATCTTCTTAATTTCAATGTCTATAGAGTCCATTCTACGAATAGCCTTTTCTGACATAACATTATCATTGAAATCAGTATGGTGAAGACGACGCATCTCATTAAATAATGCTCTCATCTTAGTCTGCATATCCCTATATACTGGGAAAAAGCGTTCAGCCTCCTGTGGAGTAAGACCAGCCTTTGTTGTTATAAACTGTTCCATTGAAGCCTCGAAACGTTCCGGATCAAACTTCGGGCGAGAATTTTCAGGAGTATCAGCCATAGCTGGAATAGCCAAAAACATCACAGAAATAAATACCATTACATAATACTTCATAATAAACACCTTTTATTTACTTATTATCAACCAAAGAGGCATAAATATCCTCATTATCCATCATTGTGTAATCAGCCATTTGATCAAAGTTAGTCTTACTTTGGTTCAAATTTTCTTTTTGTGGCATAGAAGCCCTTTCGTACGAGTTAATTACATTGAATTTTCCTATATATGTATAAACACCTATCGTCAATGCTACAGCAATAGCAGCTGCAGCGATGCCACCACGCAAACGAGAATTCCACAATATTGGATGCAATTCTACAATTCCTGTTTTATGTGATTTATCTGGCAACTTATTCATAAGCTGTCTGGTAAAGTCTTCAAAATAGCCATCAGGAACCTTATAAGGTTCAACTTTACCAAATTGCTTTATTAACTTTTCCTCATATTTATCCATATTTGCGTTTTTGTTTCATTACGTGTTTGACGAATCATTATACGGAAAGTTTAATCGTTAAGTTTAAAAAATTCCGCTATTTTCTTAACCGCAAGATGATAACTTGCTTTTAGTGCCCCTTCACTGGTACCTAAAAATTGACTCATCTCGCTATATTTCATTTCATCATAATATCTTAGGCAGAAAACGGAACGCTGAACATCAGGCAAATGGGATATAGCCTCTTGCAGATGCGCTTGTATTTTGTCGCCATCAAAATATTCATCAGCAAGTAGTTTAGATGCCAATCCTTCATTTTGATCCGTACTAATATTATTGTTATTCTTTTGCGAACGAATGAAATCCAAACTTTCATTTATGGCTATACGATAAAGCCAAGTGTATAGACTTGCCTTATTATGAAAGCTGTCTATCTTAGTCCAAGCTTTGATAAAGGTATTTTGAAGAATGTCGTTAGCATCATCATGATCTACAACAATATGACGAATTTTCCAATAAAGGGGTTGACTGTAGTGTTCTACAATCTTTGAAAAAGCTAGCCTACAGGTTTGCTCATTCTTCAGTTCCTTTAATATTTCGTTCTCGTTGTATTTCATTTTGTCAATGCCCAAGATAATTTTTCAATATTGAAAAAATCACCCTATCATATCCATAAACGTCACTATACGATTTGATATTGCCTTCGAAGTCTGGATAAAGAGTAAAATATGTGATAAACAACGGAACTTTGGGATTCACATTAATATTATTTATAATGCGAGAGTGATTCAATGTATCAGTCTTGAGTTTAGAGGATCCCTCATGTTTCTCATCATACATAACTGTACTTTCACCTCCTATTTGGGCCACCATCGAATATCTGATTTTACTTATTGTATCTTCATTCTTGTCTTTCAACATAAACATGGCAAGAGAAAAAGGTTTCTGGACACGTATACAACCATGACTTACACCACGATCCTCCTGCGAGAAAACTCCATGCTGATTTGTGTCATGAATGAATACGCTAAAACTATTATTGAATCTAAATATTATTCTTCCCAATGAATTACCTATACCGCCAGTCTGAACAACAAGGTAATCACTACTATTAAGCATTTCAGATGTAACCTTATCGAAACTAATTTTCTTACCAGTGCTTCTTTCCCTAACAAAGAAGTTATGGCTTTCAAAATAAGAACGATTTCCAAGATGAGGTATAATGCTCTTTTTAATAATACTACGTGGAACTATCCATTGTGGATTAATATCCATACGCATTATTGCACTTGTGAGCAATGGTGTCTTTGTATCAAAAGAACCACATCCTATTCTCATTTCAAGATCTTTTTTGCTGTCAACAGCACGCAAACGAAATGACGGAATATTTACTAACACATATTTATCATGCATATAAGGATAGTCCTTTAATCTCCAGCGACATCTTTCCATATTGCATAATATCTTGATTCTTTGAGGTTTAGAATGAGTATGCTTTAGCTTTTCATAAAATAGCCAATACAATTTATCCTTTGGCTGTATATCTTTTAAAAATTCAGACACACTGTCAACTCCAACCTTTCGCATAGCCATTTTATAAAATATTTTATCTGGCTTCTCCATTGGAATATCAAACAACTTACGATAAGTAACAACGGAAGAATCCATGTCATACTGATCTAACCTATTCAACTCGTATGACGGATTAAAATATCCAAAGCGTTGACCGATAACATAACGTAAATAAGCCTTTGTTAGATTATATTCCAATCTCGCCATAACCTTATTTATTGAATTATGCGATGTATCAAAATCGAGTTCACGAGCTCTTTTCAAATCACTTTCTATCTGACCATATCTGAACTTATTCCTGCTAAATCCTATTTTATTGACATTGCTGATATAGTTCAAAAGAATTTCAGCACGATTATCCAGACCGCTACGATCAATCCACAAAAATCCACCTTTATTTGTATAATAACCTTTGAGATGATTGTCTGCAGCCATTGAATCTTGATCTGCACTTATCATCACATCAAGGTATTTTCGAATACTATGTGAATTAAGTACATAAGCAGAAGTATCCAACTTATCAAAGTCGGACAAAATCAAATTAATATTTGGATTTGCGGTTTTCTCTTTACATGAGAACATGCAAAAAATAGTGATTACCGAAAGAAAAAGACAGAATTTAACCTTGAATACTCTCAAAACTCATTTTTTATAAAAATACTATTTTACAGAAATCTTTTTCACCAACTTTCCAACCTTAACTATGTAGCATCCATGTGGCAAATCCAGACTAAATCGTTTGTCAGCACTATCTATATTTTCACAAACCACCAATATACCAGTAACATTGAATATTTGTAATCTAAGCCCTTCACCACCAGTGATTCGCAAGATATTCTGCTCAAAATATATATTTATATCATTAAACGCAGCTAACTGCTCTATCTCACTCGTATTTCTTGCCAGCAACGGAGTTGACAAAGTACTGAATGCTATTACCAAGATAAATATATAATACCAATGTCTTGCCATCTTGTTTTTGAAATTGATTCCGTATTGAAAAAAATAATACATGCAATACTTCTCACACTTTTTATCACACTATGAAAACATAGGGCACACATTATATATATACAAAGGTAATCTTTTTACAGACACAATACAACTACTTAAATAGAAAAATATTGTAATCTTAACAATATTTACGATTTCAAACATCAAAAACCATACCCTCATTTGTAAGGAAACTGTTTTCAAATATACTTTTTGCCTCATCAAGCAAGCAACTTTCATCTTCATAACGAGCACTAAAATGTCCAAGGAGCAACTTTCCTACCCGTGCATCTTTGGCTACGTGGGCAGCTTGTCCAGCCGTTGAATGATAATACATCTTAGCACGTTCTTCATTGTCGTTTGCGTATGTACTTTCATGATAAAGCACATCTACATTTTGCAAACGTTTATAAAGAGTTGGAATATACTTAGTATCACTACAATAAGCATAAGAACGTACCTTATCAGCTGGCTTTGTCAATTTTTCATTTGGAATCACCTGTCCGTCTTCATCAGTCCAGTCTGCTCCAGCCTTGATGTTATTAATCTGGCTGATTGGAATATTGTAACAGTTCATCATTTCTCTGTCAATATGCCTAGCCCCCTCCTTCTCTCTGAACAAATAGCCACATGTTGGTATTCGATGTTGCAAAGGAACAGTTTCAACGACAAGACTCTTATCTTCATATACAACAGTCTGTGTTGTTGGATCTACTGCATGAAACTCAACATGAAACCCAAGTCCTTTACAAAAAAAGTTTATCTGATTTTCAAGTATTGTCCCTAGTTCTATCGGGGCATAAACATGCAATGTCGCCACACGCCCAAGCATACCAAAAGTGCTTATCATTCCAATAAGTCCAAAGCAGTGGTCACCATGTAAATGCGAAATGAATACTGCCTGAATTTTGGTGAATCTGATCTTACTTCTACGCAATTGCATCTGTGTACCTTCACCACAATCAATCATAAACAGCTTACCTCTTATTTCTACAACTTGAGAAGAAGCATAATGTCTCATTGTTGGCAAAGCTGAACCACAGCCCAAAATATGAATTTTAAATGGTTGCATACTTAACTTATCCAACTTATTTTTGACGCTTATATACAAAGATTCCTTCTTTGTTTTCTAGATAAAGAGAGTCTGCGCCAAGATTATCAATCATGAAAGTGTCTTTATTAAGCAACAACTTACCATTGCATATTTTCCATTCAGTCCATGGATTTGTCTCTGCCTGCAAATGGCTCTTTACCACTCCACCTTCCAATATCTCGAAATTGCGGTCTATACTGGTCCAATTGCCTTGGAGTGTAGTTATGTTTAAAACCGTCTTTGCATAATATTCGTTATCCACTTTATGTCCGATAACAGCTAACCTGTCACCAACCAAAAGTCCACCGAGAACACTAGCAGAGTCTGCTCCCTCATCCATAATAATATAGTTAATAGTGTCGCCACCATCTGTTATAAGTTCAAGACTGTGCATTGCAGTACTTTCACCACACACACCATAAACAGTAGTATCAGTTTCAGCTTTTGAAACAACTGAATCCTGATCTTTCAACTGTGTATTTTTCTTTCCTTTACCATTGCATCCTACCATTGAAATGATAGCTATCATCATAAAAGAAACATAAAATATTTTTTTCATATTATCAATAATATTTATTATCTATCAAATTTCTTTGCTTCGTTCCAGAGTTTATCCATATCTTCTAGAGTAATGTCTTTCAAATCCTTTCCCATTTCCTTGCATTTGCTTTCCACATATCCAAAACGACTTATAAACTTCTGATTTGTCAATTCCAATGCATTGTCTGGATTTAGATGATAAAGGCGTGCCGCATTGATTACGCTAAAGATAAAATCGCCCAACTCGCGAGTTGAATTTTCAACATCATCCTTGTTCAATTCAACTTCCAACTCACCAAGTTCCTCACGCACCTTATCCCAAACATCTTCCCTATGTTTCCAGTCAAAGCCTACATTACGAGCCTTGTCTTGTATTCTATACGCCTTAATCAAAGAAGGTAAAGCTGCCGGAACACCAGAAAGAACAGTTTTGTTTCCGTCTTTTTCCTTTTGCTTCATCTGTTCCCATGTCATTTCCACCTCTATATCATCAACTGGCTTATCTGCCAATTCAGCCTTAGGATCACCTTCCCATCCAGCCCAATCAATAAAAGAATGACGAAACATTAGCTTATAGCTCAACTTATCGCAAACATCAGCAATGTCAAAACTTTCTTTTTCTGCCCCCAGCAAGGCATAAAACACAACATGTTCCATTACATCACCAAGTTCCTTGCATATTTCCTTATCGTCACATTTCATTAATGCATCGCAAAGTTCATACACTTCCTCAATAGTATTAGGTCGCAAACTTTCATTCGTTTGTTTCCTGTCCCACGGACATTCTTTTCTCAACCTGTCCTGTATATCGAGCAGACGACCAAAAGCCTGCATCTTTTCTTCCTTTGTATGCTGTTTAAATGAATTCATACCACAAATATATGAATAATAAATTAAATGGCAAAACTTTCTTTCGACAACTTTCTCAATAGTCACTCTACACATATTATATAAGGGGATGTTGCTTTTTTCTATTTATTTCTCTCTACACAGAAAAAGTTGTTTAACTTCACTCTGGGTAATGAGCTTACTTAACGTAGGCAAATTCATTACCCAACGTAGATAATCGTACCAATCAACGTAGAAAATATGATTACACAAGCCATAAAACAAATTAATACTCAATAATATCTCTCACATGAGTGAGGAAAATCATCATATTTAGGCTTAAATATGTGATTTTTGCCCAAAAATGCAAAATAAATATAATTTTAAGTGATTTTTCTTGCTACAAATTTTGATATATAAAAAAAAGAACGTAACTTTGACCCCCGTAAACAACTGAGTTTATATTGGATATTATTTGAGTGTGAGTTTTTCGCTATTTCATATTGCGGTTAATTCTATTCCGAATCAACATCATTATTCGCTCCGATGTTAATAGAGAATTAGCGGTCTATTATGATAAAAAATCTATTTCCGTCTTTTCTCGAATGAACAGCTAAAAGTTGTAGAACTAAATATTCGTATTGTGATTGTTAACTTTCACATATTGATATTCAACAAAAGAAAGAGAAGGTACATACACCATTGGTGTTGTATCAATATAATTAATTAATATAAAGAAAAGAAAATGAACATTTATGTTTCACATTTGAGCTGGAACACCACGAGTGAAAGCTTATCGGATTTATTTACAAAGTTTGGCGAAGTTACGTCTGCTAAAATCGTTACAGACAGGGAGACAGGCCGCTCACGTGGTTTCGGATTCGTTGAAATGGCTAATGATGAAGAAGGTCAAGCAGCTATAGATGCCCTTAATGAGACTGATTTCGAAGGAAGAACTATCGGTGTTAATGTTGCACGTCCTAGAGAAGAGCGTCCTGAGCGTCGTTCTTTTGGTGGTAATAACCATAGTGGTGGCGGTTTTGGTAACAACGACGGTGGTGGTTACAACCGTAGAAGATATTAAAATCATCAGATAGTTTACTATCTGCAAATCGAATAGGAGAAAAAACAAATTGTTTTTTCTCCTATTTTTGTTTTATATATTTTACCTTTTATGAAAAAAAATATATTAACTTTGCAAAAATATAAAACAATAGATTTATGAGAAATATAACTCTTGCTATAATCGCATTATTGATGTGTGGCAGCGCCTTTGCTAAACAAAAGACCATAAGCCTCAAGATTATCGAAACTAGTGACGTTCACGGTAGTTTCTTCCCTTACGACTTTGCCAACCGACAGCCTCGACAAGGTTCCATGGCACGTGTCAGCAGCTATGTTAACAGGCAACGAAAAGCCGGGAACTTGGTATTACTCGACAACGGAGATATTTTGCAGGGACAACCTACTAGCTATTTCTACAACTATGTAGCTATCAACGACAGCAATATTGCTGCAAATGTGATAAACTATATGAAATATGATGCAGAAACTTTGGGTAATCACGATATAGAACCTGGACACGCTGTTTACGACAAATGGATTAAAGAGGTTAAATGTCCAATGATTGCATGTAACGTTGTCAATGCCAAAACTGGCAAACCTTATGTTAAGCCCTACACTATCATCTACCGCAACGGTGTTAAGATTGCAGTAATGGGAATGCTTACTCCAGCAATACCAAACTGGCTTACGAAGAATCTTTGGCAGGGATTGAGATTTGAAAACATGGTGACCGCCGCCAAAAAATGGATGAGAGTTATTAAGCAGAAAGAACATCCAGACTTGATCATAGGTCTTTTCCACAGTGGAAAGTCTGGTGGCATAACTACCACTGAATATGAAGAGGATGCAAGTTTGAAAGTGGCTACTCAAGTACCAGGATTTGACGTTGTTATGTTTGGACACGATCACACTAGAGATAATGAAATGATAAAGAATGTCGCAGGAAAGAACGTTCTTTGCATCGATCCTGCCAACAATGCATTAACCGTGGCTGAAGCTCAGATTGAACTTACATATAGAAACGGAAAGGTTATTAGGAAAAATATCACAGGAAATCTTGTTGACGTAACAAAAGAGGATATTGACACTGCATACATGGAGCATTTCAAGCCACAAATTGAAAAGATTAACAACTATGTGGACAGAGTAATCGGAAATTTCAATAACGCGATTTCCACGCGCGACTGCTATTTCGGTTCATCCGCCTTCAACGACTTCATACTAAACCTTCAACTACAAATAACGAATGCTGACGTTGCTTTCAATGCCCCACTCCAATTCGACGCATCTATAAAGGCTGGACCTGTGAGAGTGGCAGACATGTTCAATCTCTACAGATTTGAAAACCAACTCTACGTAATGAGAATGACAGGTGAGGAAATAAGGAAGCATCTAGAGATGAGCTACGATTTATGGGTGAACACAATGAAGAGTGCTGACGACCACCTATTATTATTGTCTGACACTCGTGGAGACGCACAAAGACTTGGTTTTAAAAACTTCACATTCAACTTTGATTCTGCCGCAGGCATTGACTATGTTGTTGATGTAACCAAGCCAGACGGTGAGAAAGTGAAGATTATGTGCATGAGCGACGGTAAACATTTTGACGAGAATAAATGGTATAAGGTTGCACTTAACAGCTACCGTGGAAACGGCGGCGGCGAGTTGCTCACGAAAGGCGCCGGCATACCTAAAGACAGCCTAGACAGCAGAATAATTTATCGCAGTCCACGTGACCAACGATATTACCTTATGCAGGAAATAGAAAAAATGGGAACCGTTTATGCTAAGCCAAACAATAATTGGAAATTCATCCCTGAAGAATGGACTGTTCCTGCCGCAAAACGTGACAGCTTGATTCTATTCGGACAGAAAGCTGACATTAAAGATGAAAAATAAAACATGAAGAAACTTTGGTTTATATTTTGTAAAGATGAAATAGTTTTAGAAAAGCGTGAAGATGGAACCTACTCCATTCCTCAAGGTGAAGAGCCGCCAGTTGCAACTAAAGAATGGACACACGTTATGAACGTAACTTTTGCAGGTGACACCAATGTTAAAACATTCTATATTAACAGTCCAATTACAAACAACAATAAACTTGAAATGTGCGGACTAAGGAAAAGTTATTACAAACTTTCAAAGCCGTATTATGATAAAGCTGGCAAATGCCATGAACTGCTTTATTGGGACAGCAACACCAAATTTTGCGGTGTATGCGGAGCACCGATGAAAATGCACACTGATATCAGCAAGCGATGCACTAATTGCGGTAAAGAGGTGTGGCCTTCATTGGCCACTGCCATTATAGTACTTATTCATAAAGATGACGAGGTACTGTTAGTTAACGCTAAAACTTTCAGAGGAGACTTCTACGGACTTGTTTCTGGATTTGTTGAGACTGGTGAGACTTTAGAGGAAGCTGTTCATCGAGAAGTGTTTGAGGAAACTGGGCTCACTATTGATAACATAAAATACTTCGGAAGCCAACCATGGCCATATCCAAGTGGATTAATGGTTGGCTACAATGCCGATTATGTTGATGGGAAACTGCATTTGCAGCGAAATGAACTTGCCAACGGACGTTGGTTCACTAAGGACAATCTACCAACAATACCAGAAAAATTAAGTATTGCACGAATGATCATTGATGATTGGTTGTCAAATAATTCAAAATAAAAATATATACATAAAACGGGCAGTATAAATTATACTGCCCGTTTTATGTATATATATTTTTTCTTATTGTTCATCCCTAAGTATTGGAAGCGATATATGAAATCTCACTGCGATAAATCGGATAACACATATTACGAGGAAAGTAGCTATTGCTGTGAGTCCCA
>JAGPKZ010000087.1:3643-7252 GCA_018053665.1 Prevotella sp. | reverse complement strand
CCACTGTCAAAAGCCTCCTTAAAAGCTTTTGCAGATGGTTTACGTGTTCGCATTTCTACAGCCCATCGCATCATGCGATATTCCTGCGCCTGCATAGCACACATATAGCTTACCACATCTTCAGGATTATTGAATTGCGGACATATTAACTGCTGATTAAGAAGTCTTATAGCTATAGGATTCATACCGTTATCTCTATCAATATACCTTCTGGTCCAACTATGCAGCTTTCGTAATAACCATCACCAGTAGTACGTGGTCCGCTGATGCATTCATAACCGGCAGTCTTTAATTCTTCCGTCTTTGCATCTACATTTTTCTTGCTTCCAAGGGCAATCGATACATGAATAAATCCGCCACGAAAGACATCTATCAATTGCTCTGTAACCTCTGGTCTAGACATAATTTCCAATCGTGCGCCACCATCAGGAAAAGACAATATATATGTTTTTAGTCCTGAACGAGAATTATGATACCGTTCATTAGATGTGCAACCGAAGTACTCCATGAAAAAGCATTTCATGCTTTCAAGGTCAATACAATAAAGTGCAATATGGTCAATATTCATATTACTTAGTTTGTGTATAACCTTCTTTCTTCAAAATGTCGAGAAGTCGCTCACGGTGATCACCTTGGATGATTATCTCTCCATCCTTTACAGAACCGCCAACACCACATTTTTGCTTTAAAATCTTACAAAGGTTCATCATATCATCTTCTGATCCAACGAAGAATTTAACGATCGTGACTGTTTTGCCACCACGCCCAGCACGTTCCATATATAATCGTAACTTCTGCTGATTCTTTGGTAACGTCATCATTTCATCATCTGAATTCTCTGAATAGCCAAAATCTGTATCTGTGGAGTAAACCACTCCTACTCGCTTCTTTTTATCAACATCCTTCTTTTCAGATGCTTCTACATTATCGCTTGTTGCTCCTAGAGCAGCCAAAGCACTTTTCCAATCTGTTCCTGCCATATTTATTTCATTACTTTTTGAAACTCAAACAATCCATCCGCTTGATCTAAATGCCCGGGCAAATTAGGATCTGGATGATGTGCATTAAAGAACTCCACTACATGGAAACCACAACGGTCAATGTAGAAGTGAACATTGCGAACATCGAAATAAGGTGTAGCGGTCGACCATACTTTTGTTTCGGGATGCTGCTGCTCTATGGCTTTCCAAATTGCCTGACCTACACCTTTACTCTGCACACCTACCTTTACATAGAGAAAAGCCAACTCATTGTGGTGAGTCTGATTATCAACCTTCAGGATAGTTCCACCTAAGCGATGTCCAAATTCATCAATAGCCTCGTATGCTTCAGCGCCTTCTGCATTCATTGCCTCATAGAAGTCCTTATCAGGCAATATCTGCCATGTATTAGTTGCATCCTCTCCATCATGCTTATAAGAGTTGAAGCCTTTGAGAAATGCTTCTTGCATCTCTTCCTTAAAGGCAATTATTTGATCATCAGTGAGTCTTAGTAATCTAATATCCATATTATTTACTTTCCAGTTTAGCATTCATATACTCACGGCTTACGGTAATCTGTACCGTAGGACGAATAGAAAAGCTTTGTGGCTCTTTATCCGTGGTAGAATAGCTGAAAGTTAAATGCCCATTAGAACTTTTAGCCAGTTTGATGTCCTTGATTTCAGTGCTACGATTGGTTTCAGGAAGTATCTTTGCAATCACAAAATCTTTTTTGAAGTCAATCAGTGTTGGCTGACCATTCTTACCCATAAAGGCTGCAGCACCGAAATAGCGGTCAAACTCTACCTGCGTTGTCAGTTTCAGTAACTGTTCTCCCTTAGGAGCGTCATTACGGTAGAAGTAGTTCTTCACTTCCTTGTAATTTACTGTTTCCTTACTTACTGCGCAAGATGTCATTGCTACTGCTGCGAGACAGCAAACGACCATTTTCAATATCTTTTTAAACATAATTTTATTTTTTAAGCAGAAGATGCAGTTGCCTTCACAACCACACTACCTGATATTAGCCCATATTTTCCTAATCAAAGAGCTTCTTCCAAATCCACAACACAACCACTGCACCAAGAATGCAGAATACGAAATTTGCAATATAGCCCTTCCCAAATAGTTGTATATTCAGCAAATGGCTTATTAATGTTCCTGCATAACTACCAACTATGCCAATGATAAGGTTCATGCAACACCCTTTGCCTTTACCGCTCATAATCTTGTTAGCAATGTAACCGATGATGATACCTGTCAGTATCGGCCATGCTGTGAATTCTGCTATGTGTTCTAACATAATTTATTATAAATATCCGTTTACGATGTTTCTTAACTCTGCCAGCGACAACGCTCCACTTTGTCTCCAAAGCGACTGCCCGTTGCGGAATAACATTAGTGTAGGTACAGACTGAATCTTATACTGCCCAGCCGGTACACTTTGTTTATCTACATCTATCTTAATGATGCGAATGCTATCGCCCAATGCTTCTTTCAGTTGTTCCAGAATTGGATGCATCATCTTGCATGGTTGACACCATGTCGCGAAGAAGTCCACCAATACTAGTTTGTCGCTTGATATTACGTCATTGAATGTTTCCATAACTTGTATTTTAAGTTTTACTATTTTATACAAACCACATATTTATCCTTACGAGGACTATGATGTCTCTATATATTTGGTTACATTACCACGATTTACATAAATGATCAGCTCTACTCATAAAGCTCAACTTGTTATTATGAGTACAAATATACTTAATTTCTCAATTCTATGATGAGTTGAGTCTAAAATTTTGTTTTACAATTGCTAAATTTAACACTTTCATCAAATTATTATAACTACTTATTTACTGCGACAGCAATACAAACTGTTGATTAAATATTCAAACAAAATAATTATATATAAATTGTGAATCTTAGTTAACGTAAATAATCATAAAGCCTTATAACATCACATTTCCTACTTTTTGGTAACTATCTCACTTTTTAGTACCCTATTGCAAACGAAATTATTATATTGTAACTTTGCAGCATCAAAATAATGAAACATAACAATTTAAATATAAAACTATAATGAAGAATTTTAAGAAGAAAACAGTTGAGATGGATGCAGCTCGCACAGAGCTCCATGAGTTATTAAACCTTACAGGTGAAGAAATTTCAATAAACAACATGCCTGCTGGTGCACAAATACCTTTCGCTCATAAGCATAAGCAAAACGAAGAAGTATATGGTGTGATATCAGGTAAAGGTATCATGAATATTGACGGTGAGGATGTAATTCTAAACGCTGGTGATTGGATTCGCATAGATACTTCCGCAAAACGCCAACTTCGTGCATCCGATGATAGTGCCATCAGTTACATCTGTATTCAGACGAAGGCAGGCTCATTAGAAGAGTTTACTGCTAAAGACGGAGTTATCCTATAAATACTTATTTTATGGATATATGATGATGATACTTTTGTTTTGTATGTCTTAATCAAAAAGAGAAAAACATAAGTATTATCACTATCAATTAGAAAAAGTTTTTCGCCTAACAAATATAAGTTAGATAACTAAACAATAGATATTTATCTTTGTTAGGTGAAACTTTTAGTTTAATAGACTATCTATACATTAT
>JAGPKZ010000087.1:0-3543 GCA_018053665.1 Prevotella sp. | reverse complement strand
GGGAGATATAATCATTGATGGTGGCAACTCTAATTATGAAGATAGCAACCGCCGTGTGAAAGAAACAGAAAAACGTGGATTCAGATTTATTGGAACGGGCGTAAGCGGTGGCGAGTTTGGTGCATTGCATGGAGCATCCATCATGCCCGGAGGATCACAATCAGCATGGAGTGAAGTAAAACCTATATTACAACGGATTGCTGCAGTAGCGGAAGATGGCACTCCTTGCTGCGATTGGGTTGGTCCCGAAGGTTCTGGACATTTTGTAAAGATGATCCATAACGGCATAGAATACGGTGACATGCAACTCATCAGTGAGGCTTACTTTTTATTGAAACATCTTAAGAAGATGGATAATGAAGCGATTGCTTCTGTTTTTGAACATTGGAACGAAGGGCGATTGCACAGTTATCTGATGGAAATCTCGGCTCAGGTGCTACGCCACCGAGATAAAGACGGCAACTATCTAATTGATAAGATATTGGATACTGCCGGACAGAAAGGAACAGGCAAGTGGTCGGTCATCAATGCGATGGAACTCGGCATGCCGCTGGGGCTGATTGCTTCAGCAGTGTTCGAGCGCAGCCTCTCTTCAGATAAGAACCTGCGTGTGGAAGCTGCCAAACGTTTAGCGAAAGACCGTAAGATAGATACGACCACAGACCTATCACTTGTTGATGATATCGAACAGGCACTCTATGCTTCTAAATTGGTATCTTATGCTCAAGGATTTGCTGTTTTACAAAAAGCCTCAGACAACTTTTCGTGGAATCTTGACCTAGCTTCTATCGCACGTATGTGGCGTGCTGGCTGTATCATCCGTTCAGCCTTTCTAAATGATATTTCAGATGCTTACCAAACATCTGAGAAACCTATACACCTACTGTTTGCACCTAAGTTTGCAACCGAGATGCAACAGGATCTTAAAGGATGGAAAGCTGTTGTAATCAAAGCACTTCAAGCAGAACTTCCTGTGCCAACACTCAGTTCGGCTCTCAATTACTATCTGTCTCTCACCACTGCTAATCTCCCTGCAAATATGATACAGGCCCAACGTGACTTCTTTGGTGCACATACCTTTGAGCGCAACGATATGCCACGCGGAGAGTTCTTCCATGAAGACTGGACCGGCAAGGGCGGCAACACTCATTCTGGTAGTTATAATGTATAATCACATAAATATGAGTAATTATGCCAAAGTCATTTTCATTCATCATCTTCGGTGCCTCGGGGGATCTTACCAAACGTAAACTCTTTCCGGCACTCCTTGATCTCTTCTCGGAGAAACGTTTACCGGAGAAGTTTGAGATTGTGGGTATAGGGCGTACACCTTATAGTGATTTAGAATATCGTAATTATCAGCTTAGACAATTGCCGAAATATATCAAACCAGAAACATGGAACGAAGAACTGGTCAATAGTTTCATCTCTCATATCCGCTACGAAACGATGGATCCAGCAAAGGAAGAGGGATATTACGTACTTGCAAAACACTTGAAAGCAAGCAATAGCGAGAGCGTTATTTATTATCTGGCTACTCCTCCACTGCTTTATGGTGTGATTCCACAGCATTTAAAAGCATTCGGTCTGAATGGCGAGAACACACGCATCATTGTTGAGAAACCTTTTGGTTATGACCTGACCAGTGCCAAACAATTAAATGATATTTACAGAGATGCCTTTCAGGAACAGCAGGTTTACCGCATTGACCATTTCTTAGGCAAAGAAACTGCACAGAATATTCTAGCTTTCCGTTTTGCTAATTCAATATTCGAACCTATATGGAATCGAAACTACATTGATTATGTAGAAATTACTTCGGTAGAGAATCTAGGCATTGAAAACCGTGGAGGTTATTATGAGACAGCAGGTACAATGCGTGATATGGTTCAAAATCATCTTGTGCAGCTTCTTGCCTTGTGTGCAATGGAACCTCCAGTAAAGTTTGATGCCGACAGCTTCCGCAACGAGATTGTGAAAGTGTATGATTCACTGGTACCACTAACAGAAGACTATATCCGTGAGAATGTAATCCGTGGACAATATATAGCAGGAGGCGAGCAAGTTGGTTACCGGCAAGAGGCTCATGTGTCTCCCGACTCACGCGTAGAGACTTTCTTTGCGATGAAGGCAGAGATAGACAACTGGCGATGGAGCGGCGTACCATTCTTCTTCAGAGTGGGCAAGCAAATGCCTACCAAGGTGACAGAGATTGTTGTTCATTTTAAAAAAGTACCTCATCTGCTTCTTGACAACATGAATGGTGCCCATCCGCATGCCAACAAACTTGTGTTACGTATCCAACCTAACGAAGGTATTGTGTTGCGCTTCGACATGAAACTGCCAGGAACAGGGTTCCAGACCAAACAGGTCGATATGGATTTTGTTTATGACAGACTCAGTAATGTGAAGACAGGTGACCCATACGCCCGCCTCATCGAGGACTGCCTTCTGGACGATCCTACCCTCTTTACACGTGATGATGCCGTAGTATCTTCATGGAAATATTTTGATGCGATCCTTGATTACTGGAAAAAATATCCAGAGACACCTCTCTATGGTTATCCTGCAGGAACGTGGGGACCCTTAGAGAGTAATGACCTGATAGAAAGCGTTGATGGTAATTGGACCAATCCATGTAAAAATTTAATACATACTGATGAATACTGTGAACTCTAAACTTTCAAAACTCCCACGCCACATGTTCAATTCTCCGTTGGAGTTAGCACGCACATTGATTATTCGTATGAATGAGCAAGCCTTGGAAAAAAATGATGACGAGACTTATGATGTAGCACTTAGCGGCGGTTCCACGCCCGATGTGCTTTTTCGTTTGTGGGCAGACGAATACGCTCAAACAACGCCATGGAGGAAATTCCGTTTTTTCTGGGTGGATGAGCGTTGTGTCCCTCCCACAGATGATGCAAGCAATTACGGTCGTTTCAAGTTCCTTCTTTCTGGCAGTATACCGGATTTGAAAGAGGGAGAGAATGTTTTTCGCATTATCGGTGAAGCCGACCCGAAAGCAGAAGCCTTGAGATATTCTGAATTGGTAACGCAACTAGTTCAGCAATTCGATTGCATCATTCTTGGTATAGGTGATGATGGTCACACCTCGTCCATATTCCCCGGGCAGGAACACCTACTCTCTGCTTCTCAATTGTATATGCCATCAGTACATCCCACAACAGGTGTCAAACGTGTGGCAATGACAGGAAAGCTGATGATGCACGCTAAACAAACCATTTTTATGATAATGGGAAGTGGGAAATCCAATATCATCAACCGTATTATCAATGATGGCTTCGACTGTCCTGCTAGTCGGGTTATGCAACAGGCTGATGCTCCTGAATTAATCGGAGATTATGCTGCTTTAAAGAATATTTAGTTTTAAAATAGTTTATGCAAATAAACTTGTTTTGTTGCTTAAGTTTACATAATTAAATGTTTACAGAATTTATATATAAGTCTTTGCTCAACTTATTATTAGTACATAATATACAAATCATTTATGACATACTAGCTTGGAGCTAAGGTATTATC
>JAGPKZ010000086.1 GCA_018053665.1 Prevotella sp. | reverse complement strand
CAATCTGGCAAAAAACATGAAGCACGTGCCAGACGAATTGCGCAATCTTGACAAACTTCTTGCAGACAAATACTTCTGCAATTTCTCTCTGTTCCAAAGTCTTCCAGACAGTTGGGCAATAGACCAGCTGTTCCCAATAATGCCAATACAGAGACTCACGGAGCGTCCTACACGCAATGCGACACTACAAGATATAACATGTGACAGCGATGGAAAAATAACCAACTTCATAACAAACGGTCATGTGGGACATGTGTTGCCACTTCATCCGTTAAAGAAGGAAGAACCTTACTATCTAGGCGTGTTCCTAGTTGGAGCATATCAGGAGATCTTGGGCGACATGCACAACTTGTTTGGAGATACGAATGCAGCACATATTTCTGTTAAGGACGGAAAATATAACATAGACCAGATATTTGACGGAGAAACCGTTGAGGAAGTACTCGACTACGTTCAATACAACCCAAAGAAACTCGTAAGACAACTTGAACAATGGGTGACAAAGAGTATTAAAAACGGAAAGATTTCTCTTGAAGAAGGAAAAGAATTCCTAAGTAACTATCGTTCCGGACTATACGGATATACATACTTGGAATAAGAGATGAAAGAAAAAATCACTGTAGTAAAAGTCGGCGGAGCAATAGTGGAAGACAAGGAAAGTCTTGCACAACTGCTTAAAGACTTCGCTGCCATTGAAGGAAGAAAGATTCTTGTACATGGTGGTGGACGCAGAGCCACTAAGGTTGCAGCAGCACTAGGCATAGAAAGCAAGATGTTGAACGGAAGACGCATTACCGACGCAGATATGCTGGAAGTTGTGACGATGGTATATGGCGGACTTGTAAACAAGAATGTCGTTGCAATGTTACAGGCAAACGGTATAAATGCACTTGGACTAACAGGTGCTGACATGGACGTGATAAGAAGCCACAAACGCCCCGTTAAAAACGGACTAGATTTTGGGTATGCCGGTGATGTTGATCATGCAAACGGATTCGAATTGAGAAACATTATCGAACAAGGTATTACACCGGTAATGGCTCCATTGACACACGATGGATGCGGAAACATCCTCAACACGAACGCTGACACCATTGCTGCCGAAACGGCCAAAGCACTTGCACGCTTTTATGAAGTGACACTGATATACTGTTTTGAGAAGAAGGGCGTATTGAGAAATCCGGATGATGACGATAGCGTGATTCCGGTTATCACACGCGATGACTTTAATAAATATGTAGCCGATGGAACTATTGCCGGAGGCATGATTCCAAAATTGCACAATGCACTTGCTGCCGTAGACGAAGGTGTGAAACAAGTAATCATTACTTTGTCAAACGCCATAGACGGTAAGCACGGAACAATAATAAAACAATGTTAAATTTGAGATAATTTCGAGGTATCTTGTAACTTTCGAATAATCCAATCGTCATTTAAACAGAGCGCAGATGAAAAAAATCAGTTTTCGAAACGATGTACTGCCGCTGAAGAATCAGCTTTATAGGCTTGCTCTACGCATAACACTAAACAGTGCAGAGGCGGAAGACATCGTGCAGGAAACATTGATTAAGGTCTGGAACAACAGGGAAACCTGGGAAGAAATTGAGTCAATCGAAGCTTTCTCTCACACAATTTGCCGAAACTTGTCCCTTGACAGTATAAAGAGACGCGACAATCAAAACAGTCAGCTTGATGACATCGGAGGAGATACTCCAGACAGCGCTTACAACCCTTACGAGGACATAATCCACAAAGACAGAATGAGCGTGGTGAAGAAAATCGTAGACGAACTTCCAGAGAAACAACGATGTTGCATGCAACTTCGTGATTTTGAAGGAAAAACTTATAAGGATATTGCCAATGTGCTTGAAATCACAGAAGAGCAGGTAAAAGTAAATATCTACAGAGCACGTCAGGCTGTAAAACAAAAATTTCAAGAAATAGACAATTATGGATTATAAATATATCACACAGTTACTTGATCGCTATTGGAAATGCGAGACAACTCTTGAAGAAGAAGAAATCCTTAAGGCTTTCTTCTGTCAGAAAGACGTACCTGCTGATCTTTGCAAATACAAGGATTTGTTTGCCTACGAGCAGGTAGAGCACAAGTCTAATGTATTGGGTGATGACTTCGACGAGAAGATTATGTCCATGATTCAAGGACCTGCACCTGTAAAGGCACGCGTGATAACCATGCAACAGAAACTTAAACCTCTGTTCAAGGCTGCCGCTGTTGTTGCCATAATGCTCACATTGGGCAATGCCGCACAGGTTCCTTTTAATGATGAAGCCAATCCTGTTGAGAATACAGCAGGAGCAACACACAAGGGCGTTTCGGTCGCATTAAGCGATTCCGCCGCCATTGACACGATGCAACAAAGCAGCATCAACGCTGTTGAGACACCGGCATCATCAATATTGAAGTAGATATATTTTTATGCTTTCTCTATAAATCATGTTTAATAAAACAATTATGAAACTGTGAAGTTTCAATTCTCTCAAATTTTTCATAACATACTAACGTAGAAAAGGCCTGCAATTCATTATATGATTTGCAGGCCTCATTATTTTCATAGGTCTTAGCTATTGATGTAGCCTATGCTTCTATAAAAAACGCAGACAGATAACTTCTGTCTGCGCATATATCGTATTTACGGAATTACTTCTTTAGTCGAGTATTCAACTGGTAAAGTGCAGGGAAGAATATACATAACGAGAATACAAGATACAAAACAATCCTCATTGTCTGTCCGCCAGCAAGTTGACTCAGCGTAGCATCTTCAGTTCCGGGCATAAAATTACTTGCCAGATAAGCAACAGTATTGTTTACCCAATGAAGTACAACTCCAGGAACAATACTGTCCGTGCGATAATACATCCAACCAAGTAACAGACCTAACAATGCTGCATGAACGAATTGCGCCGAATTTGCGTGTACAGCGCCAAACAGCAATGCTGATATAAGAATGGCCACCCAATGCTTTTTATCACCTAAGACAGAAAGCAAACGACGTAATATCGCCCCACGGAATACGATTTCCTCAGCTAAAGGTGCTAACATTCCGATAGCAACATATCCCAAAGGTTCTTTCATTATTCCGGAAAACAAGTTTTCAAGCTGTTTTGGCATTTCTAACTTCATCAACTCTTCGAGTCCGGCAGCGGGAAGCATCAGTCCAAATGTTGCAATTGCAACCCATACAAGAGTAGTCCACGGACGAGACTGAATATACTTGCGTGACTTAGAAGCCCATCCACGCCATACAAAGAGAGCGATAGTTATCAGACTGCTCAATATCGATGTCACGATTGTGAGCATTGCATTGGTTGTCAAAATATGGCTAATAGACGAAAGAGGCAACCCCTTAATTCCTATCATCAACAAGCCCCCAGCAGAAGTAACAACAAACTGTACAAGAGCAAACACCACCAGATACCATAAGACATCAAGTGCAACATTCAAGGTTTTCTTCATATTATTTATCATCTTTAATAAACTGCTCCTCAACAAGTCTACGATCGTCTTTAAGCTGACTCGCCAATTCCTGAGCATTGTTAAACTTACGTTCTTCTCTTATGCGGCGAACAAACGATACGTACAGAAGTCTGCCGTAAATATCAGCCGCAAAATCAAATATATTAATTTCCAAAGTAATATCATCACCACCAAAAGTCGGTCGTCTGCCGATATTCATCATTCCATGTCTGCATTCATTCTCTCCCTCAATATGTACCTTTACAGCATACACACCCAGTGCAGGAATAAGTTGATGAGAATCCGACATATCAAGGTTGGCTGTTGGGAATCCCATTTTACGTCCCTGTTTATATCCATGCACCACCTTACCCACTATCGTGTAATAATAACCAAGACACATCTCTGCCATTTCCACCTCACCATCTTTAAGGAATGAACGTATAACCGACGAACTTACATTAACGCCATTCAAAACGAAAGCCTGATTATGAATAACTTCAATGCCAAGTTCTTTTCCGTATCTAACGTAATCATCAAAACCCTCATCACGGTTATGTCCGAAACGGTTATCATATCCGATTACTAGTTTTTTCACATTCAGTCGGTCACGCAGCACCTCTTTCATAAAATCATACGAAGAAAGTGAAGCCATTTCCTTATCGAAATGCAACAACACTCCATTGTCTATGCCTGTATTTCCGAGCAATGACATTTTTCTGTCAAGCCAACTCAGCATCTGCGGGACGTAATCACTCTTCAACACTTCACGTGGATGTCGGTCAAAAGTAATCACAGTAGACTGTAATCCAGCATCGGCAGCCTCCTGAATTACATGGTTTATCAGGAAACGATGCCCTTTGTGCACACCATCAAAGAAACCTATCGTTGCAACACATGGCGCCTGAGTAACAGTTTCACTGTTCAATTTTATTATATTCATATTCTCTTTATCAATCTTATCCCCTCACCTATCAATAACACAGGTGAAGTTACAGCCACAATGGCAGCCCATTCATTAAATGACAGTGGAACAGTGCGGAACATCTTTCCGCCAAAAGTTACAATTATCCATTGTCCAAGCAATATCAACAGCAAAACTAATGCCATTCCTTTCTCCGTACCAATATGGCTGAAGGCAGACTTATTGCCTCCAAGAGCCTTTGCGTTGAACAGATTCCAGAATTGCAACATTACAAATATTGTGAAAAATATCGTAAGTTCATGAGTATCTACGATATTTCCGCCTCGTTCAAAATACATAAGCAGTCCAAGCAATACGACAAAGAAAGCACCTCCCCATGCGAATATACATCCACCTATCTTGCGTGATATTATAAATTCATTCTGCTTTCTTGGCTTTTCTTTCATCACTTCACGCGAAGGAGAAAGCGAAGCAAGAGCCATTGCGGCAAAAGTATCCATGATGAGATTTACCCACAGAATCTGGGTTACAGTGAGAGGCATAGCTGATCCCACAAAAGAGCCACCAAGAACAAGCAACAAAGCTGTAACATTTACAGTAAGCTGGAAAAACAGGAAACGCTGTATATTCTTATACAACGAACGTCCCCACATCACTGCATTCACAATAGATCCGAATGAATCGTCAAGCAAAGTCATATCGCTAGCATCCTTTGCCACATTTGTTCCAGACCCCAATGACAATCCAACATGTGCATAATGCAATGCAGGAGCATCATTTGTGCCATCTCCAGTAACTGCAACAATCTCTCCCTTCTTCTGCAACATCTTAACAAGACGCAGCTTATCTGAAGGACGGGCACGACTCATAACCATAATCATTCCTGCACGTTCAAGAGCCTCATCATCACTCAACGCAGCCCATTCAGTTCCGGTTATTACCACCGAATCTGGAATATCATCATCACCCAAAACGCCTATTTGACGTGAAATCTCTATCGCTGTAGCAGCAGTATCTCCGGTAACGACCTTAACGTCTATACCTGCATCGTGGCACTGTCTCACAGCATCAGGAACATCCTTACGTATAGGATCACTGATACCTACTATAGACTGCAACTTATTGTCTGTTACAAGCGCCAATGTACGCATTGCTTTATGCTGATAAGAAAGCAGTTGCTCATTTGCTTTTTTACGTTCTTCATCTGTTATGTCGCACATTGCAATGACTATCTCAGGTGCACCTTTAAGGAATACATGCTTCTTTCCATCAACAACGGCCGTCGTCTGCATATACTTTCGTTCTGTAGAAAAAGGCACTGAAGATTCTATGATTCCTTTGCGTCTAAACTTATTATAATCAACGCCCTTTGCATTCATCCACATCAGCAATGCTCCTTCAGTTGGATTTCCTATCACGTTGTCGCCATCAAGTTCGGCTGTTGAGTTCAATGCTATGGCGGCATAATATAAATTGATATCAAAATCATTATTGCCTTCTGATGGGTCAGGAGATACTACAGTCATGCGATTCTGTGTCAACGTACCTGTTTTATCAGTACATATCACTGTTACAGCTCCCATTGTCTCACATGCATGAAGTCGTCTAACAAGATTATTTGATTTCAGCATACGACGCATATTCAGAGCCAAAGAAAGGGTTACGGCCATTGGAAGTCCTTCTGGGACAGCCATTACGATAAGAGTAACAGCCATCATGAAATACTTCAGCACAACTTCTGCCATCTTAAAATAGTCTGAACTGTGCCAAACAGATTGGGTGAGTATATCGTGTGTAAGGAATATGACGAAAGCCACAACGGCAATGGCAGTTCCTACCTTAGATATCAATGCAGCAAGTTTATTAAGTTGTGTGTTTAACGGAGTAACCACATCTGTTTCCTCAGTACTAATCTTTGCCACTTTTCCAATTTCTGTATCATCGCCAACAGCTGTAACTATAGCTTCACCATGACCATTCATAACCATTGTGGAACGCAGAATTACATCTGCTGGATAAGCAGCATTTGAGTCATCATGATTATTCGCATTCTTATCAGAAAGAAGTTCACCAGTAAGTCCAGACTCGTTGATTTGCAGATTAGATGAAGATATTAGTTTGGCATCAGCAGGAACTTCATCACCCACTTCCACAATAATAAGGTCACCCATCACAACATCTTTGCGAGGAATCTCCATCACATGTCCGTCACGCCTTACTTTAACGTTCTGCACATCATCCAACTTAGTAAGCAAGTTAAATTTCTTTGCAGCGTCACGTTCAAAATAAAATCCTACTGTAGTAGCGAAGAATATCGCCAGAATTATTCCAATAGTTTCCACATAATCATTCTCTACACATGCCATAAGCAAAGATATTGCAGCGGCAACCAAAAGAATTTGTATTATCGGGTCTTTGTATTTTTCAAGATAAAGTTTCCACATCGACGTCTTACGTGGAGGGGTAAGTATATTCATACCAGAAGCATTACGGTTATCTTCTACTTGCGAAGCCGTAAGTCCTTGGAATTTATTTTCTAAATTATTATCTATTATCATATATACTATTTTATACAAAGATAGTGCAAACGAGAGCAGAATCATCAAGTTTGCTTGAATATTATGCCAAGTGCAGCTTTATCTTATTTAAAGATACCGCAAACGAGAGCAGAATCATCAAGTTTGCTTGAATATTATGCCGAGTGCAGCTTTATCTTATTCAAAGATACCGCAAACGAGAGCAGAATCATCAAACTCTGCAAAGATACACCAAGCTCATGGAAAAGCAAAATAAAAAAATACTTTTTATATTTATTGTTAAGATGTTACTTCATCATTTTGTGTGATACCAGTGTTATGCTACATAACAATACATTGCATGATTACGCAAATTTTTCAAAAAATA
>JAGPKZ010000085.1 GCA_018053665.1 Prevotella sp. | reverse complement strand
TGAATTTAAGTGGTATAAAAGGGAGACACAACTTCAAAGACAGAACAATTATATTAGGGATAGCAAGCCTTTTCACAGCGGCTTCAGTCAATGCAATAAAATATACAGCAAAAGTAGAAAGGCCAGATAAATCGGCATTTAATTCCTTTCCATCTGGACATACTGCTGTAGCCTTTATGGGTGCTGAATTTTTGTGGCAAGAATACAAAGGCGTTTCTGTATGGTATGGTATTAGTGGTTACATTGTAGCTGCTACAACTGGTGCTCTTAGGATATATAACAATAAACACTGGGTTGGTGATGTCGCTTTTGGTGCAGGTCTTGGTATTTTAAGCACAAAAATGGCATACTGGATATATTCTGCTATACAGAACAATCGGTCAAAGAAGAAAAATAAAATCGGGAATAATCTTATTGTGTATCCATATTATAATGGGCAACAAGGAGGAGGACTCGCTATTTCAAAACAATTTTAAACAAAATAAGAATATGAAAACAAATATCGTTAGCATTTTGATGATTGCAGCTCTTTTTATGGTTAGCTGTGGTACTGCCCCAAGTAATGAACAAAAAGCATCAACAGACAAGCATGAGCATGCTGAAGGTGACGGACACGATCATGCAGCTGAAAAAGACCATGAACACTCAGAAGGTGATGGACATGATCACGGTGGCGAAGTGAAAAAAGAGGCACACGCAGATGAAATAGTTTTTACAAACGATCAAGCTAAGGCTGTAGGTTTAAAAACAGAGGTGGTAACTCCTCAAACTTTTAGAAATGTGATTAAAACAAGCGGTCAAGTTCAAGCTCCACAAGGCGATGAACAGACTGTTGTTGCAACTTCGAATGGTGTCATTTCATTCGCAAATGCATCTATTACTGATGGAGTGCCTGTTCGTGCAGGGGAAACGATAGTTGTTGTTTCAGCCAAGAATCTGCAAGAAGGAGATCCAAGTTTGAAAGCGAAAATCGCATTTGAGACAGCCGAAAAAGAGTATAAAAGATCTGAAGGATTAGTAGCTGATAAGATTATCTCAACGAAAGAATTTGAGCAGACACGCTTGCGTTACGAAACGGCAAAAGCCGTTTATCAAGGGCAAGCAGCTAACGTTACTGCATCAGGTATTCGTATCACTTCCCCAATAAACGGTTATATCAAGAATCGTCTGGTTAGCCAAGGGGAATATGTTTCAGTCGGACAACCAATCGCTACCGTAGCCCAGAACAGACGCTTGCAACTTAGAGCAGAGGTGTCAGAGAACTATTTCAAGCATTTGAAAAGTGTAAATAGTGCAAATTTCAAAACAGCCTATGATAATGCCACCTATAAAATGTCGGAGATGAATGGCAAGTTGCTTTCTTATGGCAAGACTTCAAGCAACAATTCATTTTATATTCCTGTAACATTTGAGTTTGATAATGTAGGAAATATTATTCCCGGAGCATTTGCTGAGGTATATCTTTTGGCACAACCAAAAGATAACATTATTTCAGTTCCTGTATCCGCTTTAACCGAAGAACAAGGTTTAAACTTTGTGTATCTTCAGATAGAAGACGATGCTTTTAAGAAGCAAGAGGTGACAGTAGGGCAAAACAACGGCGATCGTGCAGAGATTTTAAAAGGACTCAAAAAAGGAGATAAAATAGTGACTAATGGAGTGTACCAAGTAAAATTGGCGGCATCTTCTTCTGTTATTCCTGACGGTCATAATCATTAATACATTAAAATTTGAGTTATGTTAAATAAAATCATAAAATTTTCACTCAATAATCGCTTAGTTGTTCTTGTAGCATCTGTATTATTGATGGTAGCAGGTATATACACCGCTACAAATATGGAAGTTGACGTATTCCCTGATTTGAATGCACCTACAGTCGTAGTAATGACGGAAGCCAAGGGTATGGCTCCCGAAGAGGTGGAACGTCTGGTGTCATTCCCTGTAGAAACTGCTCTAAATGGAGCTACCGATGTTCGTCGTGTGCGTTCTTCTTCAACGACTGGTTTTTCGATTGTGTGGGTGGAATTTAATTGGGGGACAGATATTTACAAGGCAAGACAGATTGTCTCTGAAAAACTGTCTGTTGTTAAAGATGCCCTACCGCCTAATGTAGGTAATCCGACGTTAGGTCCTCAATCGTCTATTCTTGGAGAGTTGATGTTTGTAGCTCTAACCTCAGACTCTACTTCACTGCAAGATCTTCGTACCATCGCCGACTGGACAATCCGTCCACGTATTTTAGCAACGGGTGGCGTTGCACAGGTAACAGTTATTGGAGGAGAGATTAAAGAATACCAAATATTACTCGACCCTCAAAAAATGAAACACTACGGCATCGCTCTTAATCAAGTAAATGCAGTTGTGCAAAACATGAATCAGAATGCCGCAGGTGGTGTTCTATACGAATACGGTAACGAATATATTATCCGAGGTGTTTTATCAACAGAAAAGATTGATGCACTTGGTAAAGCTGCTATCACAACGGTAGATGATATTCCTGTGCTTTTGGAAAATATAGCAGAGGTGAAAATAGGTAATCGTGCTCCCAAAATGGGTCTGGCTTCTTATCGTACTGAACCTGCCGTTTTAATGACCATTACCAAACAACCAAACACCAGTACACTTGAACTGACCGAAAAATTAGATAAAGCAATAGCAGAGTTGCAAAAAACACTTCCTGCTGATGTAAAACTTTCAACTGACATTTATCGTCAAGCAAGATTTATTGAAAGTTCCATTGACAATGTGCAAAAGTCACTTTATGAAGGCGGTATCTTTGTCATCATTGTACTCTTCATATTTTTGATGAATGTCCGTACTACTGTTATATCATTGGTCACTATTCCTCTGGCATTGGTAACCTCTATTCTTGCACTTAAATTCATGGGGCTTACTATCAACACAATGAGTTTGGGCGGTATGGCTATTGCCATCGGATCACTCGTAGATGATGCGATTGTAGATGTTGAAAATGTCTTTAAAAGGCTACGAGAGAACAGAAACAGGCCTGAAGATGAGCGCAAGTCTGTAATGACGGTTGTGTTTAATGCATCAAAGGAGGTGCGAATGCCTATTTTAAACTCTACACTTATTATTGTAGCCAGTTTTGTACCATTGTTTTTCCTTTCAGGTATGGAGGGACGTATGCTTGCTCCACTTGGAATTGCTTTTATTGTAGCATTATCCGCATCAACGGTTGTGGCATTAACACTGACGCCGGTATTGTGTAGTTACTTGTTAGGAAATAAGAAAAATGAAAACAAGTTAGAAAAAGAGCCTTTCGTTGCCCGTAAACTCAAAGTGGTCTATACAAAAGCATTAGAGTGGACACTTCGACATAAGAAAGTAGTGTTGTCAATAACAGGTGCAGCTATGATTGGGTCAGTGGTGATATTCTTTAGTTTGGGACGTAGCTTTCTTCCACCGTTTAATGAGGGTTCGTTTACTGTAAGCGTTAGTACCTTGCCTGGAATCTCACTTGAAGAGTCAGATAAAGTTGGTCGTATGGTTGAAGAGGCGTTGCTAACAATTCCTGAAATTCAAACCGTCGGACGTAAAACTGGACGTGCTGAATTAGATGAACATGCTTTAGGAGTGAATGTGTCTGAAGTTGAAGCTCCTTTTATTCTTGACGAACGCTCGAAAGACGAGGTGTTGGCTGAGATTCGAGATAAGATGAAAAATATTCCGGGTGCTAATGTTGAGGTGGGTGCACCAATTACTCACCGTATTGATGCCATGCTATCAGGAACACGAGCGAGTATTGCTATTAAATTATTCGGAACAGATCTCAACAGTATGTTCTCTATTGGCAACCAAATAAAAGGAGCGATACAAGACGTTGACGGCATTGCCGACCTAAATGTAGAGCAACAGGTAGAACGTCCGCAGTTGAAAATTGAGCCCAAACGGGAGGTCTTAGCTAAGTATGGACTCTCTTTACCTGAGTTTGCAGACATCATCAATGTGATGCTTGCAGGCGAGGTGGTTTCTCAAGTGTATGAAGGAAACAAAGCGTTTGACTTAACACTGAAAGTGAATGACGAAAGTCGTGAGACAACTGAAAGAATAAAGAATCTTATTGTTGATGCCAAAGGGCGTAAAGTACCATTGAGTAATATTGCAGAGATCACCTCATCGGTTGGTCCAAATACAATCAATCGTGAGAATGTAGTACGAAAAATTGTTGTCTCAGCCAATGTTGCAGGTCGTGATTTATTGGGTGTTGTTAATGATATTCAAAAAATAGTTGACGAGCAGATTGAACTACCAGAAGGGTATCACGTTGAATATGGAGGGCAATTTGAAAGCGAACAAGCTGCTTCTCGCACACTGTTGATCACATCTATTTTCTCAATTTTGGTTATTTTCTTACTGTTGTTCAATCAATTTCGAAGTGTAACACAGTCAGTGGTTATTTTGCTTAATTTGCCTTTAGCACTTATTGGAGGTGTATTGGTGATATGGTTTGTAGGTGGAGTGATTAGCATCCCTGTTATCATTGGATTTATCTCGTTATTCGGAATTGCTACTCGCAACGGAATGTTGCTTATATCTCGTTACAATGATCTTCAAAGCGAAGGTATGTCTGCCTTTGACAGTGTAATATATGGTTCAGCAGACCGTTTGAATCCGATATTAATGACCGCCCTAACCTCTGGACTGGCACTAATTCCATTGGCAATAGGTGGCGACTTGCCTGGCAATGAAATACAGAGTCCTATGGCGATGGTTATTTTAGGTGGACTTTTCACCTCAACATTACTTAATGGATTTATCATTCCGATTATGTATTTGATAACCAATAAGAGAATAGTAACAGAAGTTATTACTGATGACGAAATTAAAGAAGCATAATTATGAAAAAGATAATAGTAAGTATTTTGGCAATTATAGCGACAAGTTCGCTATTTGCCCAAAACAAAATAAGTGATGTATTGGGTTCAATCGAACAAAACAATACGACTCTTAAGGCATTACGCGAAACTGCGGATGCACAAAAATTAGCGAATCGGACAGGGATATTTTTATCAGATCCAGAGATAGGTTTCAACTATCTCTGGGGCAACCCTTCTTCGGCTGGTAATCGTCAAGATATCAACGTAACTCAAAGTTTTGACTTTCCAACAATATCAGGACTTAAAAGTAAGGTTGCTAATAAACAAAATGAATTGGTTGAGTGGCAATATAAAGCGGATAGAATGAATATTCTACTTGAAGCGAAACAATATTGCTTGGATTTGATCTACTATAATGCCTTATTACAAGAGCTATCGGTGCGATTAGGTCATGCAGAGATAATTGCAGCAGGGCAAAAAGAGAGATTAGACCGTGGTGATGGCAACATAATGGAGTATAACAATGTTCAGCTAAATTTATCAACTGTTAAAGGAGAAATTACCCGTATTACCACAGAACGTAATGCCGTTATTTCTCAATTAGTAAGGCTTAACGGGGGTTCAGAGTTAACATTCAAAGTATCAGAGTATGAGCAATTACAAATACCGAACAATTTCGTTGATTGGTTTGTGGTTGCAGAGCAAAAAAATCCTGTTTTGTCCTATGTAAAACAGGAGATAGAGTTAAGCAGAAAACAAGTCTCGCTGAGCAAGTCTATGAATCTGCCAACTTTCTCTGCTGGTTTTATGAGCGAAAATGTAATTGGGCAGCGTTATCAAGGTGTTTCTGTAGGTGTGTCCATTCCTTTATGGGCGAATAAAAACAGGGTAAAACAAGCCAAGTCCGCAGTTCGTGCGGCAGAATCTCGCCAGACAGATACCAAGCAGCAATTCTATAGTCAATTGGAGATATTGTATCAGCGAACTTATGGACTAAAACTCGCTGCGGATACCTATCGCACCTCTTTGGCTAATGCCAATAATAGTTCCCTACTCAAAAAAGCTCTTGATGCAGGACAGATCTCAATTTTGGATTACATTGTTGAGATGGGGCTATATTATAATACGGTCACTCAAACCTTGGAGGCTGAACGAGATTATCAAAAAGCATTCGCCGAACTATCAGCCGTAGAACTATAAAATGAACCGTAGAACTATACGATTATTGAATCGAAAACCTCAAAAACTCATTGATGAATATGAGAATCCACCCAAGTTAATAGTGATATTAAGTTTAGTTTTAGGGATAATTATAGGAGTATGCTTTTGGTTTTTTATTTCAAGGTGTAATGGAAAAGATTGTTTTTTTCATTACGTGCCCTTAGCAGAGATACTGTGCTCGACGTTGTTATTTGGGGCTTTACCGTTTATTTTTTACTCCAAGGAATGAATAGTGAGATATAATAACCATATAAGCAATGTATTAAACCGACAGCCTTATGGCTGTCGGTTCTAAAAGTAATATCCAGTAAAAAAGAGATATTAGGTTTGCTGGGGTTAGATCTAATTAGGAACATTGATATTATTTCAGCAACACTTGCTTGTGCATAACATTGGTGATAGTTTTGGCTATACTAAATTATTCCGTATGTGATGACGAGTGTAATTGCAGTCTGTGGTACCAATAAATGAATATTGAAAAGAATATTAAATAGTAATCCAAATTAATTATGGAGAGTTTTCGTGATATAAAATATTTACTTTGCAAAGAAGAACCAGTGGACTCTTTATTTCAAATAGTTATCTATCCGAAGGGAACTGAACACTTCAGCAGCGGATTAAAACAACACGTGTTAATATTTTGCAAAGAGGGTCACATTAGTGTGTCGAGTAATCTCTTTAAAAAAGAATTTCTTTGTGCTGGAGAAATTTTATTCGTTCCACGAGGTAGTGATTATCATGGAGTAGCATTGAGCGACAGTACGTTACTCGTCCACTATTTCAATAACACAGTTTGCCGTATCGAAAACTGCATACTCTCCTTTCTTTTTACCCATAAACACATAGAACTACAAGATAACAAAACCTATTTTTATAGTAAGTTGACCGCTTGTGGGCAATTAGCACACCTGCATGGACGGGGTAAATAGATATCTTGATGATGCTATACACGAACCTGCTCTTTGGGGACTCAAACACAAAGAGTTGATATGGCTCTTTACCAAATACTACTCGCCCGAAGAGTTACGGTTCTTCTTTCATCCAATGACCGACGAAGAGGTCCCGTTCAAGAGTCTGGTACTAGCACACTATCGCAAAGCGGAATACACCGATCGACTGGCAGAGATGTGCGGTTATCAGCTACATACCTTCCGAAGAAAATTCAAAGAAGAGTTTGGAGTCTCTGCCCATAGGTGGCTAACGATAAAACGAGCCGAAATTGTCCGGCATAGGCTTTCATTGGATTATATACCATTTTCTGACATAATTGCAGAATTTCACTTCTCCTCACCCCAGCAGTTTAATCGCTTCTGCAAGGATAATTTAGGTGATTCACCGCTAAATCTACGACAAAAG
>JAGPKZ010000084.1 GCA_018053665.1 Prevotella sp. | reverse complement strand
CCTTATACGACCTACTTAGGTAAATTCGTGATGCGAAGTTAGAGTAATCCTATGCAGTCAATCTGCACAGTAAAATATATTTTGCAGAAATCATAAAAAAGTGCGCAATAGAGATACTACATGAATAATTAATAACAAAAAAGCAGTGATATTCCAATTGAAATATTACTGCTAATAAACAATTCTTCAAATATGTTTTATGACCATTCGTCATCATCATCGGAAACAACTTTCTTAGTGTTGTAATCCTCCCTAGATGTCTGTTTAATAGTCAACAATATAGTATTAAATAATTCACCTAATGATGATAGTGGCAATATGTTATTACAATCATCTGTGAATCTAGCGAGAGATGGAATATCGGCTCCATCAAGGGCAATTGCATAACGCTTACTTTTGAAGAAACGCATATTTCCATTTAAAAATTCCAATCCTTCCTCATAATCATCAGTCGGACATCCATCAGATATAACTATAGTGCAAAAATCTTCATGAGAACAATCTCGTTCAATATGTTCAGAAAGTTCTATGCAAGCTTTACCAAAAGAAGTCATACCATTGGCTTCAAGATATTCCCATTTAAAATTTGACAACAGGCATGGTTCATCATGCATCCATCTTACAGAACGAGCAAATTGAAGAACTGCGATTTTCATTTCAGAACGCAACGATGAATCTATATCATTCAATTCAGAAATGATATTGTCCATTAAATCATTGAGAGCTCCAATCTTGGCTCCCTCCATGCTACCTGAAGTATCAACAAGAATATATAGGATCATCCTTTTATCGAATTAACATTAACATATTTATTAATAATGAAATAGCCAATAAAACCATGCTCACAATGGTTATTGTTTGGGCTTTCTTTTGCTGTTTGCTGACCATCTCAAATTTATTTTTAAATAACTTTGCAGTGGCATCATTAGCGTTCTTTTGTTCTGATAATTGAGTTGACAGTCCTTCTATTTTTTGGTTGATGTTTTTGAAGGATTCCGTATTAGATTTATCTGAATCAGTAACTAAGGTTGTAATATCAGATATAGAATTTTGTGTTTTCGACAATATTGATTTGATTTCGTTAAAGGCCAAATCATTATCCTGCTTTATTTGAGAATATAGCTGATTATAGTTTTTCAAAATAGTTTCCAAGTCCTTTTTGAGTTGTTCTAGACCAGATAGCTGTTTCTGAATTTCTGTTTTTGTATAAGTTACTATCTCTGATTGAGCAGATTTATTGTTAGCAGAAAATGTTTCAAATTCCTTTTTAAATTCATTGCTAATACCGGTCGAAGTCCCCTCTAAAGAAGCTATCAATGTTGAAACTTTAGCTATTTCATTATTGGCTTTCTCTTTAAAATGGCTAACAGATGTAACTATGCCCTCATTCAACTTTGCAATGGAAGCATCAACTGCTGATGAAAACTTAACTGTGGAAGCATTACAAGCCAAACCAAAATCTTCATTCATTTTTATTGAAGTCTTCTCCAATAATTTAATTTTTGAGTCAATAGCCGTAAAGGTATCACTAATCCTACTATTCAAACTTGATGAAACTGTATCGTTATTCTCTTTGATTGTATCAAAGATAGACTTTAAATCGCTTGATATAGCCGAAATGTCGTTGTTCAAAACCGAGAATTGATTTTTGACTGCATCATACGCACTGACCACGTTCTGCACTTGTTTGCGTGCTGAATCTATTCCCTGTAATGTTTGTTCTAGGGTTGCTAACGAATTAAGAATTTCCTGTTCGTTCATATATCTTTATTCTTTATTATTATACATTGTTGAAAATGAATCAATCCATTGGTTGTGTACGGATAACTCTGCTGTCATTTCCAATTGATGAAGCATTTGTAAATCAGACTTAGAAGCTATATTTCTTCCTTTTTGACTAAGACTTCTTTTAAAATTCGCAATAAATAGATAGAATGCTTTTTTCTCTTTTGCATCATCTCGGAAGGTAGTGTACCCTTCGATATAACTCTTTTTTAAATCTTCCATCATGTTCTGATTGCTACCAACTTTAAGAGCTAACAGACAATAAACATTCAAGAAGCATAATGCAGCATTAGTATCAGTTTCACTTCTACGGATAAGACGTACAGCACCATGAAGATGCTTTATATTATCTTTTGGAGAGCCTGATGCACCGATTACGTCACTATCTATAACACGTATATATTTAAGTACAATATCGTAGGATGATATCTTTCCTCTATCAGTGTCATCTAGTAAAGAGAAAGGTTCTCCATTATCAGTTGTATAACCTTCTCTTGCAAATTTCGAGTTGAAGTAATAATATATTTCATCCTTCAAATCCTCATTTATTTCTTTCCAGTCCTTTGAATTATCAATGCCTACCAGACAAAAATGTCTCATATCATCGATAGCTCTTCTTCTTTTTAAAGCAACCTTATCATAAATAAACTCAGTCAAGTAACCTAAGCATTTATGTATTTCATTTTGACCTTTTCGAACACTTGCTTTCTCAACCTCATTCTCAGCCCTTTCCTCTGAATAATAACGCATCAAAAATTCTTTTAAACGTTCGTAATAAGAGCCGTTTTTCTTTCTGGTTGATAGTATTCTAAAGGTGCTGGAAGCATAATCTTGTGTAAAGTCATCCACTAGTCCGATAACACACATTCGATAAATAGCCTTTGCAATATCTGCGTAGCTATCTTCTGCATATGATATTAATGATACAACTTCAGTGTTCGGCTTCGCTTTTAAAACGGCTTCGAGGAATCCTTTAGAAACAATATGTTCATTAGGCTTGTCTTTTTTGTCATTCCCGATAAAATATTGGATTTCCTTCAAGGACATCAACTCATACATTTTCTGCTTTTCAATGAATTCGCCTTTGAAATTATTATCGAAGAAATACATCACACATCTATAGTCAGCACTTTGATATTCAATGCATTCTTTCTCTACACGAATCTGGTTCAACTGAAGATATTCAATAAGGTCTTTATAATACATCCAACTTCTATGTTCCCAATCTGTTAGTCTCAATTGACATCCACTATGTTTTGAACATGATTCACACTTCCAGGTTAGCGGCTTTGGTTCTCCTTTTTCATCTTCAACGAAATTGTCTGTATTGCATTTTAGTCGAACGATATCTTGAACAGGATTACAGTCATCAATATATCGCTCATCAATTTGTAGATTAAAAGATGAAAGTATCATGTTTAAGTCTTCATCTTTAAACCATTTACCTTTAATAATACCTAGAGGAAAAGCAATTAAACTGCAAGCCTTATTGACTCTTTTTAAATGATAGTCCGACATGAGAATAACAGACAATGCCATCTTTCTGTCTCTACCTGCTCTACCTGCTTCTTGAACAAAACTTTCAAGTGAACTTGAATAGTTCATATTTATAGTGTAGCGAACATTCGGCTTATCAATGCCCATTCCGAAAGCTTTTGTCGCTACCATAATAGGTTGTTGGTTGTCTCTAAACTTTCGCATATTTTCCATGGATTCACCAGATAATTCTAAACCATCTGATGAACCTGCAAAAGTACCAACCTCACAAGTGTCTTTTAGGTTGCTATAATTAACACCTACACTAATTCCTGTGGATTTTACATGAGGACAAAAGACAATACCAGCTTGTTTATAATCATCCTTTTTATAGTAATAATCATCAGGCATCTCTATTCTCAAACAATCGCCATCAATATTTTCAAGGTTCTCACGTTCCTTGAAACGCTCCAAAATGGTTGATATGGCTTCTTTTGATTGTAGTTCACGAATATATTGAGGTATTACCTTGACATAATTACGAAGGAAATCACTCTTTTTTGAATAAGCAGCTTTTGTACTTCCTATACTTACAGCACTTGGGTAATTAGACAGTAAGCCCTTCGGATCAAATTTTGAATCTTTGTTATATTCAACCTCAATTTTTTCTACTTTATACTGTAGTTCTAGACGATTACTGTTTTCGTAACGAACTATCGCATCAGGATCCAGTGAAAATGCGCCGTTACCTGTTAGCTCTCTTTCCACATCAGATAGTACATCGAATGAGGCTGTTGCTGTTAGTCCGAACAAAGAAATGGGTTTATTCTTTCCTAGTACATAATTGTATAGGTTTCTTCCCAAGTGTAAATAAGAAAAGCGAAAATCTTGTCCCCATTCAGACACACAATGAACTTCATCTATTACGCCATAAGAGAAATAAACATTCAAGTCATGCATATTATGCAATCTCTCTCTGAATTCATAGATACAAAGTCGTTCTGGAGACATAAATGTGAATATCACTTGTGACTGCTCCATTTTATTCTCATTGGCAGTCTTCTCCTCTTTACCTAATTCTGAGTTAATATAGGTACAGCAATCAATTCCTGTAGATAACAATCCATCATATTGGTCTTCCATTAGAGATTTTAATGGATCAATGATTACCGTTACTCCAGGTTGCAACAAAGCGGCCAATTGATAGGTTAATGATTTACCACCACCTGTTGGTAATAAGCCAATAACCCCTTTTCCTTGTAGAGCTCTGTTAAGTATTGGTAGCTGACCAGGACGGAATCCTTGTTTCCTAAATAGAAGATGAAGAAAATATTCTAGATGTTTCGAATTCTCTTCTACCACTACATTCTCACCGTTCGAATTCAGTTTTGTTACAGATTTATACACAATAGGATCAGTGGTATAAATCTCTCGTGTACTATAAATAGCCTTAGAAGAACGAATGTTGAAGTAGCAATTATTCTTAGCATGAAACTCAGAAAACTGAACATTGGCAGCATCGATATCTTCTTTCACAGAGATATCAATGACCATATCGTAGTATTCTTCTTTATTGATTTGGTTCGTATTCTTAAATACCTTGTTATCTAAATGCAGTGAAGAATCAGCATATTGAGAAGATATTATTTGTAGCTTAATCTTTGGAAAAGTCCTTTCATCATAATCTTTACTGAGAGCCGATAAATGATTAAACATCTCTTGCAAATCAGTAAAAGCCAAAGCAGCACAAGGGACGTCATTTTCCTTAACCAATACAGACCACTCTTTGTTGGACAAAGAGATATGACCTGTTAGAAGAGCTTCTATAACAACTTTTTCTATACGTGCGATAGCAACCGGAATATCTTGAAGTAATTCCTCATTCTGTGCTATAATATCCTTATCATCTATGGCATAGCTTATCGTTCCATATCTCTCTGTTTCCTTTGAGAAGTGGAATTCTTTGTTAATAGCAGTCTCTATCATAGGACTGCATTTAGTAGGTAGCCCACGAGTAATGATATTGTTTAAGACTGCTATGATGGGATCAACATCTTCATAAATACTCGCCCCAATATCAAATGGAGCCAATACCTCAAATGCCGATTTTAAGTTCCAATAGCCTTTGTCATAATGGGGATTGTCAAACGGTTTAATTGCATCTAATTGAAATGCAGAGAAAAATTGTTTGGCAGGATAGTAGGATAAGGGAATCAAGAATGGTTTACCTTCATCACGTATAATCTGAAATCCTTTAGTAATACAGCTATACCATTTCCCATTGGGCAACTTAGCATATTGTCCCACTTTAAAATCAGAGAATACATCCTCTTTGCTATGTTCAAAATAATTAAAGAATGCATCGATTCTTGTATTTCCAAAATTATTAGGGCCAACACATAGAAAGTAATGACGATATCCGGAAGAACTTACTAGAAATGCCAATTCTTTCAAATCTATGGATGCGATATCCAGTATATTAGAGAATAGATGGAAACAAATAGGTTCTTCTATATGGATTCCACCAATTGTTTGGCTGTTTTCAGAAATGGATGGTAGATAAAAATTGAGTGATTCAATATAAACATCACTATCTCCAATAGCCCCCATAACGTTGCAACTTGCTCTTTTTAATGCCACTTCAGATGGCTCAACCAAAGTTACTTTACGTAAATTGTCAGTTAGTCCTTTTTTTCTAAGTTCATCAATCAAGCATACAGATGCTATTCCCTGACCACAGCCCCAATCGATGATTTCAAACGAAGAATCAATCTGCTTAAAAGGAAAATCTCTTATAATCTTCTGCAACTTTGCACGATGCATTTCCCCATAAGCTGCTAAATAACAACTTAATTGGTCATTATTGGAAAGACATGCAGTACCGTGCTCCAACCCCGGAATTCTCCATGGCGCATTCTTATAAACATCTGGCACAAACTTTAAAGAAGTTTGCAGGATGTCCTCAATCGTCAGCGGATGAAAAGATTGAATAAGTTCTGTGTAATTCATAAACTATCGGCCAATAATATTTTCATTAAATGGATCTTCTTTGTGCTTTTCCCAGTTACGAACAGCCGTCTCCTTGCTGGCATTAGCGTAACAATACTCACATAAATGAGGACAAGTATTATATTGTCCTATATCCTTGCTATTTATACATCCGCAAAACTGCCTTTGTCCTTTATCCTTATTGTTTTTCGTATAGGTTATCTTAGGCTCTGGATTAAATAAATCAGCTGGTGATATTTCTACTCCTAGAAATTCCATCAGTTTTGTGTCATGGCTAAAGTATTTCACCATCAACTCATCATCAACACAGTGATTGTGCTCAATGCCATATCTATCAAGATCTATTTTTTCTCCACAAGTTGCCAATGTATAACCCCACTTCTTGTTTAGCTCACTTAACTTCGTAGCAAATTCATTCATTGAGCTTTCATCAAATTCTTTGTAATTGATATGATTGAATTCCAAATTAGCCTTTACTTTCTTATAAGAAGAAATATCGGCAAAGCTAAAAACGAGCTTTTCAGTATAACCTTTTAGCTGATCACCAATCCATTCAATCTTTTGAAGTAGGTTCTCAACTGTGATACAATCTGTAAGAATTAATGGGTCAAATCTCCAGATAACGCGTCCAAATCCTAATTTTAAAACTAACGCTTTGAATGTTTCTATTCTTTCCGTTAGTTTAGGAACTCCTTTTTCCAATCCCTCTTTCTCGTAATCATTCATCGTGAACTGAATATAACAGTTTATTCCCTTCTCTTTTAGTTGCTCAAGGTAAGGAAGAAGTGGTTTTGGGTTTTTTGACCAAAAGACAATAAAACGTGTATTCTGAAAACTCACATAGCTGTTTACTCCGTTAAAAGGATTTGTCCATGCTGAGTATCCTTTCTCCAATCGATGGAAAAACCAATCAGCATAAAACGCTGGAATATCTGTGCTTCTACTTGCTGATATAATAACAGGAGCCTGTGCATCCACAAACTCTCCATTATCACGCTGTATTTTTATCTTATCCCAAGCCATATTCAAAATATTATAAGTTTACCCGTTGGCGGAATTAATTCACTAAAAAATGTCAGGAAATAAGTTGTGCATATCATTGATTATTAGTATTTTAATGGTGATCAAACTATTAATATACAGCTCAATTATGCACAACTTATATG
>JAGPKZ010000083.1 GCA_018053665.1 Prevotella sp. | reverse complement strand
TATAATAACAATGAGACCACGATGATAGCTATTCCTTATGTGAACGTGAGCTTTAAAAAGAATATCTATAATATGAAGGGTATAAAAATGAATTGCGATGAAAGCCAACTACATCATGGGATTTACATTATAAATGGACGAAAGATAATGAAATAAAGATATATATAATGTTGGAAATGGATAGACAGAAAATGAAGAAAGATTATATAAAGCCCCAAATAAAAAGTATTAGAATAATAGATAATATATCTTTGATGAGTTCATCTGTAGCTCCTGCTAAACAGGATATACCTTTTAGTCCAGACATTATTCCTGATGCAGATGAGGGTTCTTATGCATCATAAAAAAAATAATGCAGTTAATGACATCGTAAACTATGGATGTTACATTAACTGCATTAATTATTACCGTTATTAGTTGTTACAATTTATTATTGGCTAGGTCCATCAAGTATTTGCCATATTCATTTTTCAGCATAGGCTTAGCATCCTCTTTTAGTTGCTTAAGGTCTATCCAGCCTTGTCTGAAAGCGATCTCTTCAAGACATGCAACCTTCAATCCTTGACGTTTCTCAATAACCTCAATGAATGTGCTTGCTTCAGATAAGCTGTCATGAGTGCCTGTGTCCAACCATGCAAAACCACGTTGAAGTGGCTTTACCTTCAAACTTTTGCGATTAAGGTATTCCTGATTGACAGTTGTAATCTCAAGTTCGCCTCTTGCACTAGGTTTGATATTCTTAGCTATATTAACAACACTGTTAGGATAGAAGTATAGTCCAACAACAGCGTAGTTACTCTTAGGATGTTCTGGCTTCTCCTCAATGCTCAGGCAGTTTCCATTGTTGTCGAATTCAGCGACACCATATCTTTCAGGGTCGTTGACATAGTATCCAAACACACTAGCCTGATCATTTTTTTCAGCATCAATGACACATTCTTTCAGGATACTGCTGAATCCTGAACCGTGGAATATGTTGTCGCCCAATACAAGGCAAACAGAATCATTCCCGATAAATTCTTCTCCAATAATAAAAGCCTGTGCAAGTCCGTCTGGACTAGGCTGTTCGGCATATTGAAAATTCACTCCGAGATCTTTTCCGTCTCCAAGCAGACGCTTGAATCCCGGAAGATCGAAAGGTGTAGATATAATCAATATATCCTTGATTCCCGCAAGCATTAATACGGAAATAGGATAGTATATCATCGGTTTGTCGAAAATTGGTATAAGTTGCTTGCTTATGCCTTTTGTGATGGGGTAGAGGCGTGTGCCAGAACCACCTGCTAAAACAATACCTTTCATATATAATGTTCTTTTTTATTAATATGCGTGCTTGTCTGGTATGATGACACTTTTTATTGTCCTGTATATTATTTTAATGTCAAGCATAAATGTCCAGTGCTCAATATACCAGATGTCTCTCTCAACTCTTTCTTCCATCTGCCAGAGTTCCTTTGTCTCACCACGGAATCCTGTAACCTGTGCCCAACCAGTTATACCTGGTTTGCAGAAGTGGCGAACCATATATTTGTCAATAAGTTCACTGTATATCTCTGTGTGGTGCAGCATGTGAGGACGTGGTCCAACAATGCTCATGTCGCCTTTTAATACATTCCAGAACTGTGGAAACTCATCAATATTGGTCTTTCTCATGAAATTTCCGAAAGCAAACTTTCGTGGATCGTTTTCAGTAGCCTGTTCCGTATCAGCATCTTTGTTTATATGCATGCTGCGGAACTTATAGCAGTTGAATGTCTTTCCTGCAAATCCAGTGCGTTCCTGCTTAAAGAATATGGGACCAGGACTTTGAATTTTAATGATGATCGCAATAATAGGTATTATAGGAATCATGCAGATACAGCTAATTATGCTCACCGTTATATCAAAGAGTCTTTTGACTAGCTTGTTTGACGTGCATGAAAGAGGTTCAAGATGATTTGTGTATGTTAACGTATCGCCCATCATCTCAGGCTTTAGTCTGAGCCTATAGTTTCCAAACATGCGTGGGATATAATAGAAGCGTACCAAATTTGCGTCACAGAATTTCATTATTCTCGCAATTTGATCATTCTCATCATGGCTAAGACTACAGAATGCATCGTCGATAGAGGTATCTGGATTATTCTCCATCTTGTAGTATAAGGTCTTTATGTCGCCAAGATAATTCAGGTTTTGCGGACTGTTGGGAATAGCCTTGTCACTATAATATCCTTTTACACGATAACCTGTTGTAGGGTCTCCAATCATAGTGTCATAGAGGTTTATCAAAGCTGGATCGTTACCAATCATTATCACACTTCTAGTATTCCTTCCCAATTGTCTGACGTGCCTTAATAACTTCCTTTCAAAGAATCGAGCAAGCATAATCGTTAAGTAAATTGATATGCCATAGACGATAGCAAACTTGAAGTCGGTAGGCTTATCGCTTAGAAAACTTAATAGAAAAACCATTGCTGCAACGTGTGTCACAACAAGTTTAGCAACTCTAGCGGCTATCTCTTCGAAACTGATTTTACGATAATGGATTTTGGTCTGGAAGAAATATTGACCAATAGCCATCGCAAAATTAGCAGTTACAATTGTTATTTTAGTTGCGGTATGAAAGTATTCCGGGACGAAATCTGGAGTTTGTAAAATGTAACATAATAATATAATATTAATAATTACGAAATCACTAGCAATAACAGATTTTCTGGCAAGATCATTTCCGCTCAAGTTCTGTCTCATTTGAATGTATTTTCTCTAAAATTTGTATCAGATCATCATAATACTGATTATTCGGCAAAGATAATAAAAATAATATTAATAACATTCATCCATGCCATCCTTTTTTTCAATAATATGTCTGCTCTTGTTATTAGCAAAAAAAATTAGGTTTATTGAATAAAAATATCTATCTTTGCACAAACGTAAACTATTTTAAGAAAAGTATATTGAAAAATCGTTATGGAAATATTTTCTAAATTATTTGGTAAAAAAAATAAAGAAGTGAAAGTTGGTGGAATGGAAGACTTTATGACTCTCATTAGAGTTTACTTTCAAGCTTCGCTAGCAGCTGGTATTGGTATAAATAATCTTGGTATGTTGCCAGACCTGAGAACATTTAAAGCAACACTTCACGTTCCAACATTAAATAATAAATTAGGATTGGGCGAAAAGAATCATTGTAAGAAAATGATGAAAGAAATTTATGGAATTCAAGATGATTTCTTTAAGGAAATAGATCAGAGTATTCGTAAAAATTGTCATAAACTACAAGATGTACAACCTTATATGATACAGTTTCAAGGATTCTCTCAGGACATTATGATGCTTATGGGAAACTTGATGAAATTTAAATTGAGACTGCCTTCATTTATGAAGAAAACAATTCATTCTATGACAGCAAAGACTGTAAAAAACTTATTTGTCAAAAATGATTACAGTGATCCTAGTGTCGTAAAAGCTGTTATGGCAATCAGACAATATGAAAAACGTTTAGGCTTCAGTGAGAAATGGATTACTGAATTTGTGTTTAATGTTGTCATGTTGGCTAAGAAAGAACCTAAACCTGATACAGAAACAGTAAAATAGAATAATTGTTTGAGTTGGTATTCAATTGAAACTTTATATTGGTGTTTTTGTTAATGATTAAACAAAAACTTTAAGTAAAATTTGGATATTTCAATTTATTAAACTAAATTTGTAACCAAATTGTATATTTATGACTGCTACTGAGGATACTTTAAATCTTTTTTCTACCAGAGTGAGGCAGATGATTCTTCAATACAAGGAATTGAAGAAAGAAAATGCTGATTTATATTCAATGGTTGATGAGAAAGATAAGCAGGTGGAAAATCTGAAAGCTCAGATTACTCAGGCGCAAAATGATTATAATAGTTTGAAGATGGCTAAGATGCTGGAAATTACAGACGGCGATATGGAAAGCGCTCAGAAACGATTGCAGAAGCTAATCCGAGACGTAAACAAGTGTATAACGCTACTGAGTGAAAAATGACAGAAGCGATGGCTGAAGATAACAAAGACAAGTTACATATAAGATTACACGTATATGATACAGAAATGTCCGTGAACGTTGTTCGCGAAGACGAAAAAATGTATCGAGATGCAGCTAAACTTATAACAGATACTGTAAATACTTATGCTGACGTGTTCAAAGGACGTAAAAGCGATAAGGATTTATTGTATATGGCTCTTATTGATATTGCGCTTAGATATGAAAAAGAATCTACACGTAATGACACTGAACCTTATAGTGATATTCTTGGAAAGTTAACTTCTGAAATCGAAGACGCATTGAAGTAAAAAGAATATTATTAATTACATAAAACTATGATAGAATCAATAATAATTGCATTAGTCGCACTAGTTATAGGAAGTGCTGTTGGCTATGCTTTTTTCCGTTATGTTGTTAAGGGAAAATATAAAGAAATGGTTGATGCTGCCGCTAAGGAAGCTGAAGTTCTAAAGGAAAAGAAGCTCTTGGAAGTTAAGGAGAAATTTCTTAATAAGAAGAGTGAACTTGAGAAAGAAGTTCAGCAGCGCAATATGAAAATCCAGCAAAGTGATAATCGTTTGAAACAGCGTGAGATTTCACTTAATCAGCGTCAGGAAGAAATCGGACGAAAAAAGTCAGAGGTTGAACAAGTACAGCTGAGAATTGACAATGAAAAGAAATTGTTGTCTGTTAAACAGCAAGAGCTTGAGAAAATGCAGAAGCAGGAGCAGGCTAAGCTTGAGGAACTTTCTGGACTTAGTGCTGATGAAGCTAAGAGCAGACTTGTAGAGAGTCTTAAAGATCAGGCAAAACTTGATGCTGCAAGTTACATAAATGAGATTATGGACGATGCTAAGCTAAATGCTAACCAACAGGCTAAGAAAATTGTTATTCAAACAATACAGAGAGTTGCTACTGAGGCTGCTATTGAAAACTCTGTAAGTGTTTTCCATATTGAAAATGATGAAGTAAAGGGCCGTATTATAGGTCGTGAAGGTCGCAATATTCGTGCTCTTGAAGCTGCTACAGGTGTTGAAATCGTTGTTGATGATACTCCTGAGGCTATTGTAATCAGTGCTTTTGATCCTATTCGTCGTGAGATTTGTCGTCTTGCTCTTCATCAACTTGTTGCTGATGGTCGTATTCATCCAGCACGTATAGAGGAAGTTGTTGCTAAAGTTAAGAAGCAACTTGAAAATGAAGTTATCGAAACTGGTAAGCGTACAGCTATAGACCTTGGTATTCATGGTTTGCATCCAGAACTTATCCGTATTATCGGTAAGATGAAATATCGTTCAAGTTATGGACAGAATTTATTGCAGCATGCTCGTGAGACAGCTAATCTTTGTGCTGTTATGGCAAGTGAGCTAGGTCTTAATCCAAAGAAGGCTAAACGTGCAGGATTACTTCATGATATTGGTAAGGTGCCTGATGAGGAGAGTGAATTGCCACACGCATTGTATGGTGCTAAGATAGCAGAGAAATATAAGGAAAAACCAGATATCTGTAATGCTATTGGTGCTCACCATGATGAAGAAGAAATGACAACATTGCTTGCTCCTATTGTTCAGGTTTGTGATGCTATTTCAGGTGCTCGTCCTGGTGCACGTCGCGAGATTGTAGAGGCTTACATTAAGCGTCTTAACGATTTGGAAGCTATTGCAATGAGTTATCCTGGCGTTACTAAGACTTATGCTATTCAGGCTGGTCGTGAGCTTCGTGTGATTGTTGGCGCAGATAAGATGAATGATGATGAAAGTCTTAAGTTGAGCGATGAAATTGCTGTAAAGATTCAGAATGAGATGACTTATCCTGGACAGGTTAAGATTACAGTTATTCGTGAAACACGTTCTGTAGCATACGCTAAATAAAAGAATTTTATATAAAACATATATGAATCCTCCCACATTAATGTGGGAGGATTTTTTGTGTATAATACAAATCATAATTTTTAGGTATTGCAAATCACCTTATTTTGTAGTTAACTTTGCAGCCGTAAAGAATTTGATTATTTATGGCTCATGTAAAGTTCTCATTGTTAGTTATTTTATTATATTGTGGTAATAATGCTTTTGGTCAAAATGATTCATTGCGTTCTATTGTATTTGCTGGTGCTGCAAATATGGAGGTTCGTTTTGGTCCCAATTGTATGGGTAATGAAAATGCCTCTTTAAGTTGTCCGCATATAATAATAGGAGGTAGGTTAGGTCTTTCAAGCGGATGGTCTTTGACATCTGAATTCGAATATGAACATTCCTATGATAATCATGAATGGAGTAATCATTTCAATACTGAATTTTGCACTAATGTATTATACGTTACTAAAAATTTTACTGATGCGGTAAATGTAAAAGCAGGTATTGTAGACATTCCTGTAGGTATGACCAATAGTGGAGGACCAGCACTCACTATAGATGATCCAGATAATGAGGCTGATATAATGCCAATGATGTGGCATGAGACAGGAATATCTTTATTTGGTGAATATAATAAGTTGGCATACTCCGTGACGGCATCTTCTTATCTTAATACATTTGAGATGTTGGGTGTTGCCGCTCGTGCAGATTATCATTTCGGAGATTTGTTAAGAGTTGGATTAAGTGGTTATCTTGGAAAGAAATGTCATGGGATGATAGGTCGGAAGATGTCGGAACAATATTCATCTTCATGTTTGAATTATGTAACCATGGATATGGACTATTCGGCAAATGGCTTCCTTTTTGACTGTTCAATGGTATATTGCAGTGCCGGGAACGGTAAATCTTTTGGCTGTGAATGTGGATATGACTTGATGTCGCAAAGAGATTATTCTAAATTCCGTTCTCAAATTATTCCATTCTTACGATATGATTATGTATGTGGTAAGTTATTAAATAACAAACGAAAATATACGATAGGCATGAATATAGTCCCGATTCCAAATCTTATATTCAAGGCTGAGTATGGCATCCGTGATTATGATTCTTCTGCAACTATTAGCCAATTCGCTCTCAGTCTAGGATATACGGTCAACTTCTGATAAAAGTTGGTTTTCATGGTATAAGATTATATAGTTATTTTGAATGATATTATCAATTTGTAGATTTGAAAATAATCAGTATTACTTCTTTATTACATATACAGTCTTAAAACGTTTTAAATTGTTTATTTACTATATCCCTAACGCCCATACATTCCATTTCTATTAGCCAACCTGGTCTGCATACAGATGCATTAACAATTATACATGGAGAGTTTTTAAATTTATCGTCAAACATATTTTTAACAGTCGTGTAATCTGCAATATCACGTAAATAAACAATCATCATACCTATATTTGTAAAGTCCATATCTGCTTCTTTTAATAGAGCTCCTACATTTTCAAGCATACGTAGAGTCTGACGTTTTATATTTTCTGGATATAGAATATTACCTTTGTTGTCAATGCTCGCTGTTCCTGAAATAAAG